>NZ_JAUBOZ010000005.1:0-123495 GCF_036700475.1 Microcoleus sp. T2B6
TCAACTGTCAACTGTCAACTGTCAACTGTCAACTGTCAACTGTCAACTGTCAACTGTCAACTGTCAACTGTCAACTGAACAATTCCTTACTTAATCACTTGCCAATCCATAATCCGCCACTGTCCCTCTTGGCGGATCAAGTCGTAGCGCACCCGCAGGTTTTCATTGCGCGAAGAAACGAGTTGAGAACGATCGAACACTTCGGCTTTTTCCGAGACTTGGGCATCTACTTGGGCGCGATCGGGATTAGTCGGATTTGTGGTAACTCCATTAACTTGCAGCTTGTGTACATAACGCTGGTGCGCGTTGTTACGCTGTTGAGCTTCTGCCATTAATTGCCAGCGAGACAAAGCCGGTTCTGTCAGAACTTGCTTTAATTCTTCGACAGCGTGATTGGGGCCCAAAGCCGCTGCTTTCGCCGATAGCCAGCCTTGAACTAAGTCTTTTGCTGCTACCTCATTGATTTCTCCCGACACTGCGCCTGCAGCGCTCGGCTCTGGGGCCGCGGCCACGGCAGGGATTTCCAGCGGCGGTTCTTCCAGGCGGACGAGGGCTTGCTCTCCTTGGAGGGGGCCCGATAGGGCTTGCATCGCGCTAGCCAAGAGACTGAGTATTAACCACAAAAGTAACAGGCTCACGACACCTGCGACTAGAAACAAAGCCAGCCTGTTTGGAGGCATGGACTTGACTTGGGCGGTAATTTCTGCTGCCTTGGTGCGCGCTCGATCGGCAAAATCGCCCTTTAGCCCATTGCCGCTTGCTCCGCTGCGCCCTGAATGTTGGCGTCTGCGATGTTTGGAAGTCGATTCTGCAGGGTGTGGCACTGTAGCTATCGGGATAGACACGGGGGCAACAGCGCTAGGCGCGGCCACCGTTGCCTGGGATTTCGCGCCCGACGCTGCGGTAGAAGCGTCGCCCGGTACGGGGGTCAAGGTGACGGTACTGGCTCCCTGCTTGGCTGTGGGTGGCTGTGCGGGTATGGCAGCGGGCGATCGGCCTGCAGTCGGTTGCAGTCGCCCTGGCTGCTTGCCGGCGCGGGGCTGCACGACGACCCATTCGTTGGCGGTTTCTGCGTCCTGTGGCAAAGCTTCTAGGTAAGCTTGTACTTTCGGGTCAGCAAAGTAGTCTTTCAAGGACACTGACTCGTTGGCCAAGTCGCGGAAGTGGGGAAACACTTCTTCTTGTAGCCAATGTTCGGCGTACAAGCACAATCCGGGCAACAAGTCGGGTGAATCTTGGGAATGTTCGCGAATGAAGGCCAGGGGTTCTTTTTCCGAACTCAGTTCGAGGGCTCGGCTGGCTTCTTCTGTTTGGCCCAGCAGCAGGGAACAGACGGCTTTTTCCAGGTGAACGTCTTGGCGGCGACCGAGCTGCATCAGCATCAGCTTGGCGCGACGGATCATCGATGGCTGTCTGGCGGCAAATCCTTGGGCTAACAGGGTGTAGACCGAGAGGTAAGTGGCGACTGCGGAGGGGCGACCGGCTTCGGCTTCAAATAGCGCCTGCTGCTCGCTGCTGGTTAGGTGTTTACGCATTTGCTGCACGAACCGGAGGAAGTCTTCTATTCCTAAACCCGATCGATCGTCTCCCGAACCGTCGATACCGCCTCGTTCTTGAAGCATTTCTCGCAGGATTTGCAGTCCCTTGCGACGCTCGGCGACTTTTTCTTCGGGAAGCGATAATAGCTCTAAAATGTTGTACGGACGGAGTTTGTATATGTCGGCTTGCATTTCACCCCTCACGCTTGCAAATAGGCTTTCGCGCAGCAGCAATTCTTGACCTGCTTCTAATGATTTTGCGGCATTTTCGTACTGACCTTGCTGCCACTGTTCGCGGCCGAGTTCTAGACAGGCAAGGCTGACGGTTAAAACTATATCTGGCCTCACGAGCTGAGGGTCGCCGAAACGACCTTCTGCGATCGCGATGCTGCCATTGTTAAGATACGGGCGACCCAGCTTCTGTACGAGTTCGTATTCTCCCAGTTCTTGCAGTATGAGCAGGGCTCCTACGAATTGGTTGTCATCGATTTCAATACTTGGAGTGTGGGGGTCGGGAGCAGCCTCTAAAGCCTTGGACTCTGCCGGAGCGATTTCTCCTGCGTCCTGCAGGATTGTGGCCGGGCCTGCTGAGGTTTTTGACCTCTGGTGCTTGGCTTCCTGTGCGGCTTCCGACTCTCGATCGTAAGTTTTGGCTAAAAAACTGGCATCGTAAGCTTTGCGCCCCTCTGAGTCTGACAGAACGGCGCAGGCTTCATCGAGCAGTTGTTTGCGGGCGACGATCGCAACTTCGGAATACTCCCTGCGCGGAAGCTGTAAAGTTCGATCGCGGTGAGCCTGCTGCAACTGTTCGGCAGTAGCTTGAATCGGTAGACCCAAAATCCGGTAGTAATCTAGTGGAATTAACACTGTCCACTTCCCCAAAGCGCTAGCAACTGAATTAGCCTATCTTAAGTGACATACTCCCGCAAACCAAATCAAAAATTCTGGTGTTGGCTTCCAACGGCCCCATTCACGGTATGTTGGACTTGCCGTAGAGATCCTCTGATTTTTTTTCCCTCTACAGCGTTTTACAGTGAGGAAAAGGGAAAGGCTCACTGCCCGTCCGCTAAATGAGTAGTTTGACTCTTGAGCATTTTCGGGTTTGAGAGTAATGGAATTATATCATTCGTGTGCATGGGGTTTAGATGCGAGTTGGTTCTCCGAGTCCGGGCAATCCGCCCCGCCTGCCCTACTCATTTTAACAATTGGTGAACTGCTGCGGAGTCAAGGTGCGATCGTTTTCGGCTGCGGTTGTGTCCCATCTGGGTTTAAACTGAGATGTTGCACCATTGTGAATAAGCCTTTTATGAACGAGCTCTCCGGCCCGTTCCACAAGAAAATCTATTCTTTGTGGAACAGCCATCTTGCCTGTTCTGGAGAATGGTGCAAGATGTGGGTTTAAATTTAGATGTTTAGGAAGCCGATCGTCGGGTATTATAAAACTTCATTAAGATGGTAAGCATCAATAAACAATAGTAGTATCCTATAGTCAGGAGAGTTAAATGAAATTGTTTCGCTCGTTACGAATGGAGAGTCTGGATGCAACTAACAGAGCGACATATCATTAAATCTACGGAACACCGTTTCCCACTGATTGATGAATTAGCTTTTAAATCCAAAAATCTCTACAATGCCGCTAACTACGTCATTCGTCAGAGTTTTATCTATGGATGGGGCTATATCAACTACAACGAAATGAACCGTTTGATGAAGCATCATCAAGCCTACAAGGCTTTACCTGAATCGGTTAGCCAACAAATCTTGATGATATTGGATAAGAATTGGAAATCATTCTTTGAAGCGGTCAAAGCTTACAAAGCCGATTCCTCTAAATTCACCGGTCGCCCAAAACTGCCGAAGTACAAAGATAAAGCTAAAGGGCGAAACATTCTTGTCTACACGATTCAAGCGATTAGCACTACACAGTTGAGAAAAGGAATTATCAAGCTTTCGGGTACGAAGCTTTTAATCAAAACTCAAGTCAATCCCGCTCAAATTTGTCAAGTTAGACTGGTTCCCAAATGCGATTCCTATGTAATTGAGGTGATTTATGATGAAGCGGAGTCCCCCGTTAGTAACGGCAACTCTGTAGCTAGTATTGATTTAGGATTGGATAACTTAGTGGCGTTAACTTCAAATCAGCCGGGTTTTATCCCTCTGTTGATTAACGGGCGACCATTGAAATCAATCAACCAGTTCTACAACAAACGTAAAGCACAGTTACAATCTCAGTTGAAAGGACGCCGCCAGATATCACCCCGCATTCAGCGTTTAACTCGCTGTCGCCACCAAAAAGTCACTAATTACTTGCATCACACAAGTCGCCTAATTGTTGACCATTTGGCAGCGAAACAAATTGGGACGCTAGTAATTGGTAAGAATGCACAGTGGAAAACCGAGATTGATTTAGGGAAGCCAACCAATCAAAACTTTGTCAGTATTCCTCACGCTCGATTAATTGAGATGTTGGAATACAAGACTCGGTTGGTTGGGATTAAGGTGATCGTGCAAGAAGAATCTTACACTTCGCGCGCAAATTTTCTGAATCTAGACCCAATCCCTGTTTACGGAAAAACCGATAAAGACCCTGTGTTCCAGGGTAAGCGAATCAAGAGAGGTTTGTACAAAACATCAGTCGGTCAATTAATTAATTCTGATGTTAATGCTGCGTATAACATCCTGAGAAAAGCAATCCCAAATGCCTTCAGCAATGGGATAGAGAGCTGCGTAGTTCAGCCGAGGCGGGTTAATCCGCTCAAAGTGAAAGTGAAGGGGGAGGGACTTGACGCCTCCCATGTCATATGCAATAAATGACTATACTTTTGCCACCTATTAATTATTTATGGTTCAGGAACGGACTTTACCAGTTTTTGACGCGCAAAGCGTCACCATTTCTCGGGATGAGGGCTTGATGCTCTACGAGGATATGGTCTTGGGGCGCTATTTTGAGGACAAGTGTGCTGAGATGTACTACCGGGGCAAAATGTTTGGTTTTGTCCACTTGTACAACGGTCAGGAAGCTGTGTCTACTGGCGTGATTCGATCGATGCGCCGGGATGACACTGATTACGTCAGCAGCACCTACCGCGATCACGTTCACGCTTTGAGCGCGGGCGTCCCGGCGCGGGAGGTAATGGCGGAGTTGTTCGGGAAGGAAACTGGTTGCTCGAAAGGCCGCGGCGGTTCGATGCACATGTTTTCGGCGGAACACCGACTGTTGGGAGGTTATGCTTTTGTGGCTGAGGGGATTCCTGTAGCTACGGGGGCGGCTTTTCAATCCAAGTACCGCCGCGAAGCTTTGGGGGACGAGAGTTCCGATGGCGTGACTGCTTGTTTTTTTGGCGATGGTGCTGCAAATAACGGGCAGTTTTTTGAGTGTTTGAACATGGCGGCTTTGTGGAAGTTGCCTATTATTTATGTTGTGGAAAACAACAAATGGGCGATCGGGATGGCCCACGAGCGAGCTACTTCTGACCCGCTGATTTACAAGAAGGCTCATGCTTTTGGCATGGCTGGTTTTGAGGTTGATGGGATGGATGTTTTGGCGGTGCGGGAAGTGGCGAAGGAAGCTGTGGCGCGGGCGCGAGCCGGCGAGGGGCCGACTTTGATTGAGGCTTTGACTTATCGCTTTCGCGGCCATTCTTTGGCCGATCCTGATGAGTTGCGTTCTAAGGAAGAGAAGGAATATTGGTTCCCCCGCGATCCGATTAAGAAGTTGGCTGCTGAGTTGATCGATCGAACTTTGGCGACTGCTGAAGAATTGAAAGAGATCGATAATAAAATTCAAGCAGTAATTGACGATGCAGTGGATTTTGCTGAGAAAAGTGCCGAGCCAGATCCTAGCGAATTGTATCGGTTTATCTATGCAGAAGATGAGTAAGCTGTTGTGCATTTAACTTGTATGTTTAGGGCGGGCAGGATGCCCAACCCCTACTCCCCACAAGAGTGATATATCCCCGTAGGGACACGGCGAAAGCCTTTGTCCCTACTGCACTTCCTAAACCAGAAATACGCTGTAATATCAAATCCGTTAGCATCGGAATAGTAAATCCGAGTTCACTGTTCACTGTTCACTGTTCACTGTTCACTGTTCACTGTTCACGGCGTCAACAGTCAACCGTCAACCGTCAACATAATTACGGTGTAACCGGAAATGATATAAGACTTACGTACAAACTTTACTTGTAGGGTGTGCAGTGCGAACCTTACAACCATAAATTAGGGCTAGAATCAAAGGTAGACTTTCTAGACGAAAAGAGGCGATATGATAAATCTCGATCGCGATCTAACTCAAGCCAGCAAAAATATGGGTGCAGTTCGAGTCAAAGTCAAGCTAACGAATGCCATTGATGAAGCCTTAGTGAGCCGAGGAGTGCTCAATCCAACTCTGTTGCGCGTATACGAAGCAGAAGCACTGATAGATAGTGGCGCAGTCAGAACTGCGTTACCTGCGGATGTAGTAGAGCAGCTCGGTTTAAGAATTCGGAGTCAGGAAATAGCAAAATATGCTGATGGCCGACAAGAAACAGTAGGATTGACTGAGCCTGTTATCATTGAAATAGAAGGGCGCGAGACAATTGAGGCGGCAATGGTTTTAGGCGATATGGTACTCATCGGTCAAACAGTGTTAGAAACTTTAGATTTGCTGGTAGATTGCAAAAATCAGCGTCTAGTTCCCAATCCCGAAAATCCCGAAAGACCTGTATTGAGAGTTTAATACTCCATCCCGCTTAAATACCTGCTTGATTTATGGGGTTTCAACCGCCTTGAACCTTTTTTAGTATTTATTAATTAAATAGCTAAAATATATCGTGTTATATAAGTATATAATTCAGTTATTAAATTCGTATTAAATTGTTTGATAGCTGATGGTAGTTGGTAATGATTAAACTCAAAACTTGAATATGTGGCTGCAAAGTCAGTCAATCGATTTTAGATTTTAGATTTTAGATTTTAGAGGCGACCCCACGGATAAATGCGGGGGCTTGAGGATTTTCGATTTTCGATTTTGGATTGATTCCACGGATAAATCACGTGGCGGGTACCACCTTTGAAATTCGTGGTCAAGAAACTTAAGCTGTTCTGCATTTAAATTGTCTGTCAAAAAACAATCTAACTCTTGTGGGGTGGGCGTCCCGCCCGCCCTGAATATGCAATTTAAAGGCGCGACAGCTTATGGTTTAATTATTGCGAAATAAATCGACCGAGAAAGGTACGGCCCGGCTCGCCGGAACCTGTGGAACTAAATTTTTGGGAGATTGAATTTCATCAACGCTTAATGATACCGCAACTGCGGTATAACATTTTATACCAGGTGTCAACTACCGCAAACTACCGCAAGATTACCCGATCGCCCATCCTGTATATCGCAGGAAATGCAGCGCCACCCCCAACCGGCAAATCTCCCTTGCAGAAAGTAGCACAAACGTGATACGGTATAAGCTTGTGTCCAAATAACACCAGTTCATGCCAAAACTCAAAACTCGCAAAGCAGCCGCAAAGCGCTTTAGAGCGACCGGCAGCGGTAAAATTGTGCGCCGTAAAGCTTACAAAAGCCACTTGCTACAGCACAAAAGTTCAGCTCGCAAAAGCCGTCTATCTAAGCTGGTCGTCATCGACGAAACCAACGATGCTAACGTGCGGTTAATGCTTCCATACTTGTAAAGTTTAACGGAAATTAAAGATGACACGGGTAAAACGCGGTAATGTCGCCAGAGCGCGCCGCAAAAAAATTCTCAAATTAGCCAAGGGTTTCCGAGGCGCACAGTCGAAACAGTTCCGCACAGCTAACCAACGGGTGATGCAGGCCCTGCGTAACGGTTATCGCGATCGCAAAAAACGCAAACGTGATTTCCGCCGCCTGTGGATTGCTCGGATCAATGCCGCATCGCGCCAGCACGGCACGAGCTACAGCAGACTGATCGGCAACATGAAGAAAGCCAACATCGAAATCAACCGCAAAATGCTGGCACAAATGGCGATCATTGACCCGGCAACATTCGGTAAAGTCGTGGAAATGGCTAATCGAGCCGGAGCCTGAAATCTAGCTTGATTTTCAGAATGCACAAAGCAGAAGTAAGAAAGATTTAACTGTCTGCCAGAGAAGGAAAACTCCTGATGAATTGAGGAGGTTGAGACCAAGTTTCCTTCTTTGTTCTTACTTCTGGATTTTTGCTTTTTCAGAAATCGCGATCGGGCCGGTCGATCGCTATTTCCTTGTTTTTTATACAGTTACAGAGGCAAATCTCAGAGATTGCTAGCGCCTTAAAATAAATAAAACCTTCCACAGACATACCTAAATTTAAGAAAAACATGGATAGTAATTTGCTCATTGTTTACCTGACAGTCCTGCTCGCTATACTCGGCAGCAGTTCCTGGTTTGTGGTGCGCCAGATTCTCAAAACTCGGAAGCTGGAAATGTCTCTGGAACGCTTAGAAAATAAGCTGACAGTAGAAAAAGGAACAGCACAGGAATACTACGAATTAGGAAGTATCTATCTAGATAAGAAGCTTTACTCCCAGGCGATCGTACTGTTTCAAAAAGCCCTGAAAGCCAAAGACTTAGAAGGCGAAGAAAATCAAGCTGTTATTTACAACGCCCTCGGTTTTGCACACTTCGGCCAAGAACAGTACGACATCGCGATCCGCCAGTACAAAGAAGCCCTGAAGTTGCAGCCAGAATACGTTACATCTCTCAATAATCTGGGTCACGCCTACGAGCGCAAGAAATTAACAGCTCAAGCCTTGGAAATGTACGAACAAGCTCTCGCCTGCGATCCAGACAATACCACGGCCAAACAGCGAGTAGAGTCCCTTCGGAAGCGTTTGGTAATCTATAATTGAGCGCCCCTGTTAGGAGCAATAGAGATCCCGCAAACCTGGTTTCATTCAGAAACCGGGTTTTTTCTTAACATAGTCCAAGATACTAAACTATCCAACACATTAATGCGTTAGTTTTTAAGAACAGGAATTCCAAGTGACGCTCGATCGCACACCGTCCCAGCACTTTAAATTACTGTCAAGATAAAAACAGTACCTGCAACGCCGGTCAGTCCTAAACAATAGAAGGAGGAGAACGTAGTGACATCAATTCTCGTTGTCGAAGATTCGTGGTTGACTCGCAGGGTAATCTGCAAAATCCTGCGAGCAGAAGGATACGAGACTTGGGAAGCATCCAGCGGCCCAGAAGCTCTAGAACTGCTCGGCACTAAAACCCCAAACTGTATGCTCTTAGATCTGCTGATGCCGGAGATGGAAGGTAGGGAAGTCCTGCAAGCCATGCGCGATCGAGGATATAAAATTCCAGTGATCGTAATTACCGCAGACATCCAAGCAACCACCCGCTCCGAGTGCATGGAACTCGGAGCCCTGGCAGTCATTCACAAAATGCCCAACTCAGACGAACTAATCGGGTGGATCAAAAAAGCTCTTAGTGTCAGCGAGGAGAGCACACAATGAAATTAAGCACTCGACAGCTCGATGCTTTGCAGGAACTCGTCAACATCGGGATCGGTCAAGCCGCAGGGGTTTTGAACGACATGATCGACTCCCCGATTCGCTTGCAAATCCCCTACCTTCAAATCCTGACTCCCATCGACGTGGAACAAGAGTTAGAGCAACACCTCAACGGCGAGCAAATCGCCGCTGTCCAGCTCAAATTCACAGGCTCCTTTGGAGGCATTGCCCAGCTAGTCTTTCCCACAAACAGCGCTGCCCTGCTGGTGACAATGCTTACAGGGGAAGAAGCTGGAACTCAGGATCTCGATTCAGTCAAAATTGGTACGCTAAGTGAAGTGGGAAATATTGTAATTAATGGGGTCATGGGTGCAATCAGCAACGTACTTCAGCAGCGCCTGAACTATTCAATTCCCACTTATAGCGAAGGGACGATTGCTAGTTTGCTGATATCTGGCGGTTTAGCTACTGATACAGTTGTTTTATTAGCCCAGACCAGTTTCATGATTGAAAGGCTTCACATTGAAGGAGATATCATTCTTATTTTCAATGTTAATTCCTTTGACACCTTGTTGACTGCTATCAATCAACTTGCCGGGGGTCTATGATTGAGGAGAGCAAAAGTATTAAGGAAAAGTTTGGGGTTCTCGACAGCGTACCAGTCGGCGCCTGCTTGCTGCAAGATGATTTTGTGGTGCTGTTTTGGAACACTTGTCTGGAAGAGTGGACTAAAATTCCCCGCAGCCAAATATTGGGAACAAAGATCACAACCCATTTTCCTCACCTGAGTCAGTTAAAGTACGCCACTCGCTTCAAGCAAATCTTTGCAGGAGGCCCGCCAACAATTTTTTCTTCTCAAATTCACAAACACCTGATTCCGGCAACTTGGCAAGACGGCCAGCAGCGAATTCAGCAAACTACTGTGACTGCTGTGCCGGCCCTAGAGGCTGGCATAGAAGAACAGGAGATTAGAGACTGGGTTCTCCATACTCTTGAGTTGGAATCAGAGGGTAGTGTCGGAGTCGGCTCATCAAGAAGTGCTTTTGTGTCTAGGGAATCTCCACCCTCAGCTTCGTCATCAATATGGCCGGGGGTCAATGCCCCATCGTTCTACGCGCTGCTGGTGATTCAAGACGTGACCGACCTCACCCATCGCATCCAAGCTTACCGCACAATGCGGGATCAAGCTGTGGAAGAAGTGCAAGTGCGTCAGCGGGTGGAGGAAGAATTGCGATCGAGCCAGCATTTCATCCAGCAAATTGCTGACGCGGCGCCTTATTTGCTCTACATCTACGATTTGACCCAACGGCGCAACGTCTACGTCAACGGTCAAGCTTCTAAATTGCTGGGCTACACTCCCCAAGAAATTTTACAGATGCAAACTGCTTTGTACTCGAGTTTGGTGTACCCAGAAGATTTGCCGAGGCTCAAAGCCCACCAGAAAAAATTTCCCTCGACTCAAGACGGGCATATTTTGGAGTTGGAGTATCGGCTCAAACATCGATCGGGCGAATGGCGCTGGTTTCGCTGCCGCGACCAAGTTTTCGCCCGCACAGCCGACGGCTGCCCCAAACAAATTTTCGGCACCGCTCAAGATATCACCGAGTACAAACGGGCACAAGAGGCGCTGCGGCAGCAGAACGAACGAGAACTGCTGATGGCGACGATTACTCAGCATATCCGCCAGTCTCTGGATTTGGGTGAAGTGCTCAGCACGACAGTGACAGAAGTGCGTCAGTTCCTTCAGGCCGATCGAGTGATGATCGTCCGCTTCAACCCCTGTACGGGCAGTGTCTGCGCCACCCCGGCGACGGGGGCGGTAACAGTGGAATCTGTAGCTGCCAACTGCAAGCCGATGTTGGGGGAAACCCTGGAAAAGTTCTGTTTTGACCAGTTCTATCTCGAAGCGTACCAACATCGAGCGATCCGACCGATCGCCGATGTTTTGGCCGCGGATTTGCCGCAATATCAAATTGACTTGCTCGCACAATTCGCGGTGAGAGCTTATTTGGTTGTGCCTTTAGTGCAAGGAGAAGAGTTATGGGGGCTGCTGATGGCCCACCAGTGCAGTCCCCGGCAGTGGATGCAGTTGGAAGTAGAGTTGCTGTCTTCTCTGGCCACCCAGTTGGCGATCGCCATCAAGCAAGCAGAACTCTACCAGCAGTTGCAAGCGGCCAACCTCAAGTTAGAGCGCTTGGCTACTTCGGACGCACTCACGCAGCTAGCAAACCGCCGACGGTTCGATCAGTATTTAGAAATGGAGTGGCGCAGACAAGCGCGGGAACAAACGCCCATGTCCCTAATTCTGTGCGATATTGATTCTTTTAAAAGTTACAACGATACTTACGGGCATCAAGGCGGAGACGAATGTTTGCGACAAGTCGCCGGGGCGATCGCCAATGCAGTCAATCGCCCCGCCGATTTAGTAGCTCGCTACGGAGGCGAAGAATTTGCCGTTATTTTGCCAAATACCTCGATTCAAGGCGCAGTGATCGTAGCCGAACACATACAGCTCACAATCGCAGCTTTGCAGGTTCCGCACGCTGGTTCTCAGGTGAGCGAGTACGTCACTCTCAGCCTGGGCGTAGCGAGTATTGTTCCTGCATCTGAATCGGGAGCCGAAATTCTGATTGCCGCAGCCGACCAAGCGCTTTATCAAGCTAAACGGCTTGGGCGCGATCGTATCCAACTTTACCAGCCCGATCCTGCTGGCAAGGCGAATGGGACAGGCACTTCGATACTTCCTGTAGATTTTTCTCTCCCAAACACTAATTTACCATCTCCCACCAGCGCTTGACGAATTGCCATATTTGTTGATTCCGAGTAGTTATACCACTCCGCAAAAAAAATGCCACTGTAAGCCCGCGATCCAAACCCTGATCTCCCTCTTCTGTCACTCTGCGGATTAAAGAAGTAAGAAATAAGCCAGCTCATCCAGATAAATAAAAGGGTTGGAATTGATTTATTGGATCAATTAAATCGTTGAACGCAATAAATAAATTAGGATTTGGGAATATTTGTAATGAAGGATAAATCAACCCAAATATAAGGATGGGTTGGATAAGCTGTTGTGCATTTAAACTGTGATACAACACTCCCCCTTTTTTGTGATTTTTCGTCCCCATTTAATCATTAACTCTCCTTCATTTAAGAGGCGATTTAATAAATACTCTAGGTCTTCAATGGATGTAAAAAGTCCATTAACAATATATTTTTTATCGAATACCACACCAATTAAATTAAGTTCTAGTGGGGACTCGATTCGGGAAGTAATTATCAATTAATCTCAAATCCGTTAGCATCGGAATAGTAAATTCGAGTTCACTGTTGACGGTTGACAGTGAACAGTCAACCGTCAACCGTCAACCGTCAACATTATTCCGGTGTAACCGGAAATGATATAAGATTAGGTATTTCTGTTTCATTTTTTTGAGGTACTCTTCTTTTTTATAAAAACTGGCCTGTCACCACAACTCCAGAATAATTAACCTTCTTTCTGGCATCGGTTACATCATAATAAAGCGAATCTGTTGCCGAACTTCTTTCTTCAACATCTGCTATATCATTGAGGGTTGCAGGATCGGGATGCTAAAATCAAGCCGTACCATTTATCTATTGGTATTTGCTTTCCGATCCTAAATCCTAAGTTTTCAATAATTTGTCGGGTTTCCGCGTGAGTGTGACCAGACCACAAGTGATATTCTAAAGAAAGGTTTTGCACAAGTTGCCAAGTATCTCGATCTTCAAATAACAGCCATTCTGCACCTTCGCAGTCTACTTTGGCTAAATCGACGCTACCACCGATTCGCTCGATCGCCCTGCGAAATGATATCATTGGTATTTCGCCACTTTCGCTAACTGTCGATCGGGTTTTTCCCGAAACTTCGCGAATGTCGAGGACTACTTTACCATCTCGGCCTCCTACTGCTTCCATAAAATATGTAAAATTTGCGATTTGAGATTGATGTTTAAGGTAATTTTCTAGGTAGGGATTAGGTTCGTAGGCGTGAATTACGGCCTGGGGAAACCTGTTCCTCGCAGCAATCGGAAATAAGCCGACATTGGCTCCAATATCAATAATTGTCATCAGCGATTCAGATAATTGCTCGACTCCGTAGCAGTCGTCTAAAAGCACTTCTATAAATTCTCCGTCCATGCCTTTCTCTGAAGGCACGTTTACTTGATGCTGTTTTCCTTGCACAATCACTTGTTCGGGCAATTGAAAGTTAGCAACTCTGTTAAATTTAATCCCTAACTTTTTGGCTCGAATTTGGCGCTGCACCAGTTGCTGAATTTTATGGACAAGCATAGGGAGAGATTGAGATGTGTTTTAATGTGAAAATAACGTGAGATGATGGAAAAGCCTCTAGGTAAGGTAATACTTCACATTTTGCACCGCTTGTAAATCGAGTTGATGTCTGCGAATTCAACCTGAATGCGAGAGTTTTAGTCAACCAATGCGGCTGATTACGAGTTTGTTGAGAAGGCGCTAGATATCATTACATAGAGTTATTTTTTTGTTTATAAGAAGAGTAAATTGAGAGTGCATCTGCTTTAATAATATATGTCAAAATACGCTTCAAAACACGGAATTGAAAAATGTTAGAGTTCGATGGACTGCTCCCAACGATTGAAGAGTGCTTCCTATCTTTTACACAGTAGACTTTTTGCCTGAATCAAGTAAGTTAACTAGACGTTTGTGCTGGAGACGACACTCACAAGCTTGATTTGCCACAAGCGCTAGCCTTCACCCCCAAGCTGACAACAAGCCCATTATTCTCCAACGCAACATTTGTTCTTGAACACCTAGGTTTTAGCACCTGCTTATAGCTGGTAAAAGTATAGTCATTTATAGACAGACATGGGAGGCTTGCTGTCCCTCCCCTTTCGCTTTTACTTCAAGCGGATTGACCCGCCTCGGCTGAACTACGCAGCTCCCTATCAAGAAAGCTGAACGCATTTGGGATTGCTTTTCTGAGAATGTTGTACGAGCCATTCACGTCAGAATTAATCAACTGACCAGTCGATGTTTTGTACAAACGCTTAATCCGTTTTCCAGTAAAAACAGGCTCTTTTTCTGTTTTTCCGTAAACAGGAATTGGATCTAAACCCAGGAAATTTGCTTTCGATGTGTAGGATTCTTCATTCACGATTACCTTAATTCCCACCAAAAAAGCTTTGTACTCCAACATTTCAATTAATCGAGCATGAGGAATACTAACAAAGTTTTGGTTAGTCTGCTTTCCAATGTTTATATCGGTTTTCCACTGTGCATTTTTGCCAATTACTAGCGTCCCAATTTGTTGCTTTACCAAAATATCAACAATCATTCGACTCGCATGATGCAAGTAATTGTCTACTTTTTGATTACGGCAACGAGTTAGTCGCTGAATCCGAGGTGAAGTTTTGCGGTTCCCTTTCAATTGGGATTGCAATCGTGAAGAGCGCTTGTTGTAAAACTGGTTGATCGATTTCAATGGTCGCCCGTTAATCAACATTGGGATAAAACCCGGTCGATTTGAAGTTAACGCCACTAAATTATTCAATCCCAAATCAATACCGGCTGCAAAGCTATTGTCCTTAGCGGTGGACTCCGGCTCATTATAAATTACCTCAATTACATAGGAATCGCATTTCGGAATTAATCTAACTTGACAAATTCGGTCAGGGTTAATTTTAGTCTTAATTGAGAGTTCAGTACCAGAAAGTTTGAGAATTCCGCTTCTTAATTGTTTGCTACTAATCGCCTGAATCGTGTAGACGAGAAGGTTGCGCCCCTTAATCTTATCTTTGTACTTTGGTAACTTTGGACGACCAGTGAATTTAGAAGAGTCGGCTTTGTAAGCTTTAGAAGCCTCAAAGAACGATTTCCAATTCTTGTCGAGCACCATCAAGATTTGTTGACTCACTTTGGCAGGTAAAGCCTTGTATGCCTCGTGAAACTTCATCAATCGATTCATCTCGTTGTAACCGACATAGCCCCATCCATAAATAAAGTTCTGACGAATGACGTAGTTAGCGGCATTGTACAGATTCTTGGATTTGAAAGCTAATTGGTCAATTTCCGCGAAACGGGATTCTGTTGATTTAATGATATGCCTTTCTGCTAATTGCATTCAGCATCTCCATCTTTCAATTCGGCAATTATCTTTTCTGTTTTTATGTTGGCGCGTCGCTGTCCGTAAAGTCGAGCAGCAAAGCTAGTAACTATAGCCACTAAGTCTTGCATCAATTCATCTTTTCCATTCTCGGCTAGGTTGACTATTTCTAACTTAACTCCCAATCGTAGTAATAGAACATCTAGATAGTTTGTGCCAAATCGAGCTAAACGGTCTTTGTGTTCAACTAATAAAATGTCGTAGTCATCTTGTTGTAGTAGTGCCTCTAACTGTTTTCGATGGTCGTTTAATCCACTGCCAATTTCTTTGACATTTTTAACAATTTGATAACCGTTAGCAATGGCATATTCAGTTAATCTCTCCGATTGGCGGTTGAGGTTATCTTTATTTTCTGAAGATGAGACTCGACTGTAAATAGCGACTCGGTTCTTCTTGACTTGGCTTGATGGCGATTGTGGCAAGTAGTCAACTATAATCAGACCGCTTTCCGTCTGCCGTGCCGGATGTGGCAGTTTGTTTGCCTTCCACCAGCGCCACGCTGTGGTGTAACTTATGCCTATTGCCTTGGCGTAGTCAGGTAGTTTCATTTCGACCTCCTGACTACATAATACCACCATCGCTCATTACTGCTTATAAAGTTAATGAAGTTTTACAATACGTCCGGTGAGGCTGGCAACCACCGCCACTAACTCAGCAGCATCTACGGGTTTGGTCAAATGTATCTGAAAACCTGCTAATAGTGCCTGCTGACGATCGTCATTTCGGGCATAAGCCGTCAGCGCGATCGCGGGTAGCCTACCGCCCCGCTGCGCTTCAAGTTGACGCAACTTGCGGATCAGGGAGTAGCCATCCTCATCCGGCATCCCAATATCGCTCACTAAAACATCGGGGCTGCGATCGCTTGCGGTTTGGATAATGGTCAAGGCCTCCTTTACCGAAGCCACAGCCATGACATCAGCACCATACTTTGCGAGAATCGTACTCAGCAACTCTAGCGCGTCAGCCTCGTCCTCTACCACTAGGATTTGTAAGCCTTCAAGGGTCGATGAGCCCTGAAACCTCCCATTCGCCTTGACGATCGAGTTTAAGGGCTCTGGAGCGCTGGGTGGTAGATGGATAATCGTCACGGGCAGTTTGACTGTAAAAGTCGTCCCCTGTCCTATCCCTGGACTCACTACCGTTACAGTCCCGCCATGTAATTCAACTAATTGACGCACAATGGCTAACCCTAAACCCAACCCCCCATAACTGCGAGTGGTCGTGCTGTCGTGCTGGCTGAAGCGATCGAAGACAAACGGTAGAAAATCCGAGCTGATGCCTGCCCCAGTGTCGCTGACAGTAATTTCAACATGGGAATTAACCCGCTGCAAACGAATCTCGACTCGCCCGTCTTTAGGCGTAAATTTGAGGGCGTTAGAAAGTAGATTCCACACAACTTGCTGCAACCTATCGGCATCACCCAAGAGCGGGCCAACCTCAGAATCGATCCGGCTTTGCAGGCGAATTGACTTTGCCTCAGCCGCCAAGTGTACAGACTCAATCGCCGATTCAATCACCGGCACGAGGTTGACAGGACGGACTTGGAGGCGCAGTTTACCCGTGATGATGCGAGAAACATCGAGGATGTCTTCGATGAGCTGGGCTTGAGACTTCGCGTTTCGCTCGATCGTCTCCAAAGCCCGCGCCACCTTATCCTCACTCAGGCTTTTCTGCCTTAACATCGTTGACCACCCTAAGATCGCGTTGAGAGGAGTTCTGAGTTCATGAGAAAGAATCGAGAGAAACTCATCCTTGGCACGGTTGGCGGCCTCAGCGTCTGCCCGAATTATTTGTTCACGCATCAATAATTCGTCTTTGGTGCGATTAGAGGCTTCCAGTTGGGCAGTGCGTTCATGCACCCGTTGCTCTAGCTCCACATTAATCGCCTGGATACGGCGGCGACTCTCTTCTAGTTCCTGGTTTGTAAGGGCGAGTTGGGCTGGACTTGGCGCATCGAGCGCCACTGGAATTAAGGGAATCAGTAAAAAGGTGAATGTATAGAAAGACCAAACACCAGTGAGAGCTTTGATCACTCCTGAAACCCAATAAATGGGGTGCCAAAGTGTCACTATTCCCATCAGGTGCGTGGTGCCACATAAGGCAAAGATAAAAAAGAAACCAACCAGCAGCATCACCGTGTGGGCAGGCAGATCCTTACGCTCAGTCGTAAAGTAAACAATGGCAACCGCCACCGAGTAATAAGCGAGGGTAGTCAAGGCATCTGAGGTTAAGTGGAGCCAGACTAACCCCGGTTTCCAGAGGTAACAATGCCCGTGAGGAATGAAATTACTAGAAAAGAAGGTGCTCAAGAGGTTAGGCATATTAGTTTACGGCGCTGTCAAGTTAATTTAGGGGGTGTCATCAATTCAACCAGATGACCGCAGCAGCCAGAAGAATCGCACGCCGGAAAGTTCACCGCCCTAGGGTGATAGCGCGTCGCGATTCCCTGATACTGCTTCAGCTTGGGGAAAAAGTTCTTAATCAAATGACGGGCGTTGTAAAATTCAGCATCGTAAGTTTGCAGGGTCTTGCAATTGCGGCGAGGTGAAATGACGGTGGTCTTCCCCTCGGCATTGAGGCGGTCAATCACACGCTGATCTGGATCATAGCCCTTGTTAGCCAGCAGTGTATCCGCCACCAGTAACGGCTGCAGTTGGTCGCCTCCTGCTCGCGTCACCAGTTTGTCGGGGGGTTGACTAACAGTGTATAGTTTTCCAACAAATGCCCACATTTGCTAACAAACGCTGTAAGATGAGCAAATGGCATACATACCACTCAGAAAAGCAGTCCAATTCCTGGGTTTGCACGCCAACACCTTAAGGAAATATGCAGATGAAGGCAAGATCAAAAGCATCAAAAACGAAGCAGGACAAAGACTCTACGATGTTGAGTCTTACCAGCGCGGTGCAATTGGAACTGCCATTGTTTGTTACTGCCGAGTCAGTTCAACCAAGCAGCGAGACGACCTTGCTCGACAAGTTGAATTCATGCAGCAACAGTACCCAGACGCCGAAATCATCCAAGACATCGGCTCAGGAATCAATTTCAAAAGGAAAGGACTGCAAGCCCTACTGGTCAGATTTATGCGCGGCGAACAGCTCACGATTGTTGTTGCCTGTCGCGACAGATTGTGTCGATTTGGATTTGAATTGTTCGAGTTCATGGCACAGCAAAACGGTGGACAAATCGTGGTTCTTGACCGAACAGTTCACTGCCCAGAAACCGAACTCACCGCCGATCTTCTTGCCATCCTTCACGTCTTCAGTTGCCGAATGCACGGACTCAGAAGCTACAGCAAGAAAATCAAGGAAGATCCGTCTATTCCTAAATCCTGAACAAAAAGCACTGATAAAGCAGTGGTTTGGTGTAAGTCGTTTTGTCTACAACACGACTATCAAATACCTGCAAGAACCAGACAAAAAAGCTAGCTGGATGACAATCAAAACCGGAATACTCAACAGCTTACCAGAATGGGCAAAGCCTGTACCTTTCCAAATTAAATCGATTGCCATCAAAGATGCTTGCTCGGCAGTCAAGGCGGCTAAACAGGGTTTCAAAAAAGACGGTCAAATCCGTAAATGTAAATTTCGGAGCAGGAAAGACACCAAGCAATCTATCTATGTGCCGAAGTCGGCTATAAAAGATTGTGGTGTCTACCATTCGATTCTAGGCAAGTGTTTGTTAAAAGAAACTCTGCCTGAAACTTTCAGTGACGGCAGGTTAACGCTGGCTTATGGCGAGTATTACCTGATCGTTTCTGAAGAAGTGCAACAAGCCAAGACCGAAAACCAAGGTCGGCTTGTTGCCTTAGATCCCGGTGTCCGCACTTTCATGACATTTTTCTCTGAAAATTCTTACGGCTGGTTAGGAAAAGATTCTAATTTACACATCCAAAAACTATGTTTCCGGCTGGACAGATTAGTATCAAAAATTTCTCAAGCTCCCAGTCGCCAGAAAAGAAGATTCAAGAAAGTAGCCAGCAGGCTTCGTTGCAAAATCAAGAATTTGGTCAAAGAGCTGCATCATAAAACGGCTAAGTTTTTAGTCGATAATTTTGATGTAATTCTGCTGCCAACTTTTGAAAGTTCTCAAATGGTGTCTAAGTCACGTCGCAAGTTGAGGAACAAAACAGTGCGACAAATGTTGACTCTGAGCCATTACGAGTTCAAGACTTTCCTGAAGTGGAAAGCTTGGGAAAACTCCAAGCTTGTGATTGACGGCAACGAAGCTTACACTTCAAAAACTGTGTCATGGACGGGCGAAATTGTCAAAAATCTAGGTGGCGCTAGAACTATCAAGTCCGTAGCTACTGGATTGAAGATGGATCGGGATCTAAATGGTGCTCGCGGGATTTTCACGGGCGAGGCATTGGTTGACACGCCTTTGTTGAGAGACTCTCTTGACTTATACGTTTGTTAGCATTTGTTAGCGAAAAAGTGTCGGTGAAACCCCAACGGATTGCCCAACGCATCCACGCGATCGCATGAATCTTGTTACTCAATGGCCCTTTGCTGCCTCCCATTGTTTCATTCGTAAGCTCCTCAAAAAGCTCAGCAGGAAGATGTTTCTTTCAAGTGGGAAAATGCCTGAATTAAAACTAAGTGTACCGCCGGGAAATAGTGAGTAAATGTGCTTTAATGTCAAAATTCGCTCCTAAAAACGAAAATAAAAAATGTTAGAGTTCGATCGCCTGTTCCAAACAATCGAAGAATTAGTAATGCTGCACTCACCCAGCGGTGCGGAATCGGAAATTAACCAGCGGTTGATGGAAAAATTCGCCGCCCTGGGAGTGAATGCTTGGCTCGATCGCGCGGACAATGCGATCGCCCTAATTAAGGGTCGCAATCCCGAAAAGTCGATCGCCATTACCGCCCACAAAGACGAAATTGGGGCCCTAGTTAAAACAATAGGCGAGAGTGGCCGCGTGGAAGTCCGCAGATTGGGCGGCGCATTTCCTTGGGTTTACGGCGAAGGCGTGGTGGATTTGCTCGGAGACAAGCAAACAATTAGCGGCATTCTCAGCTTTGGTTCCCGCCATGTTTCTCACGAATCTCCTCAGAAAGCTCAGCAGGAAGATGTTTCTTTAAAGTGGGAAAATGCCTGGATCGAAACTAAGTGTACCGCCGAGGAATTAGCCGAGGCCGGAATTCGACCGGGCACGCGGATGGTGGTGGGAAAGCACCGCAAGCGCCCGCTGCGGTTGAAGGATTGGATCGCGAGCTACACTCTGGACAACAAGGCTTCAGTGGCGATTTTGCTGGCTCTGGCGGAATGTTTGAAAGAGCCTGCGGTGAATGTTTATTTGGTAGCGTCGGCGAAGGAGGAGGTTGGGGCGATCGGAGCTTTGTATTTCACCCAGCGCCAGCCGTTGGATGCGCTGATCGCTTTGGAAATTTGCCCTCTGGCGCCGGAATACCCGATTCGTGACGGCGAAAACCCGGTGTTGCTGGTTCAGGACGGCTACGGAGTCTACGATGAAGGATTAAACGCCCACTTGCGCGCAGCAGCCGCAGCAGCCGATGTAGAGGTGCAGTTGGCGGTAATTAGCGGTTTTGGAAGCGATGCTTCGATCGCCATGAAGTTCGGCCACGTAGCCCGCGCCGCTTGTTTGGCTTTCCCCACCCAGAACACCCACGGCTTTGAAATTGCTCATATCGGGGCGATCGGCAATTGCGCCGCCATCCTCAAAGCCTACTGTGACGTGCTTTGGGACGAGTAGAAAAAAAAGTTTCGCAAAGTAGTTGACAGATTGGGAAAGATTAGTTAAGGTAATAAAGGTGCGGAACACAAGCAAACGCAACGACGCGCCCCCATCGTCTAGAGGCCTAGGACACATCCCTTTCACGGATGCGACGGGGATTCGAATTCCCCTGGGGGTATTGAAAATTTAAGTCTGATATCAAAGTGATATCTAGTATGTGGGGTGGGCATTTTGCCCGCCCTTATTGCTATTCGGTTTAACATTAAGTTGATGCGTTCGATCGCACTTTCCTTAGTTTGCACCATTGCCATTGATATCGAACTTTTCTATAATAGGAATCTCTGAAGGTGAGGAAGCTACGATTCGCAGGTTTATATCAACTATGATTTGATTTTTATCAAGAACTACATTTGCTTTTTTTATTATAATTTTTGCGGATAAACAATCACCTGATTCAGGTTCGGGAGATGGCTGAGTTTTATATCCTGCGTCCTCCAGCCATTCACAAATCTTCCTCCAGTTTTCTACCTTTTCATCAGCTTTACCTACAAGATTTTTTACATATTGGTATAAAGTATTACAGAAATCTACCGCAATTCCCTTGGGGTTTTTACTGAGCCTTTCGGCAATTTCGGCGGGACTGTAGCCGCAGAGTAGACCCCGTAGATGTTGTTTCTCTGTGGGCGTGAGCCGCTTTCCCTTAGCGGATGCTAGGTCTGTGTAGAGGGTTTCTAAGTCCCAGTCGCGGGCAGCTTCGGAGAAGCGATCGTTAGAGGATGCCATTGCAGGGGATAGGTTTCTGGATTTTTTATAATCAAAGTCTAACACGATTCCTAATGCTTATTAGTTTCTTTGTTAAGGGTAGTTAGATTAGTATCAAAGAAAGCAGGATAGTGATTAATTTTACACCTGGAGTGGGGGGAAGGCTCACTGCTTGGGCGGTAGAGTTGTCTGCTGGACAGAGTTATCAACACAAACTCCTCATAATTAGGTATTTACCCGTAAATGTTTAACCACGAATACAAAAAAGAGGCACAAGAGAAACTGCGCCGTGCAGTAGAAAACTACCAAAGAGATTGTGAGTATTTACAAAATGCCGCTGGAAGTCTTTATCAAACGCGAGTTAATCGTGGGGTTGAGATTATCCAACTATGCGAAAATTACATTAACACGCTGGCCAATTCGCCAAAAGAATTTAGCAAAGTTGTTACAAAACTGAAGTTTCAGCTCAAGGAAATTACTGGCGAAGATTGGGATCTAATTTATTCGGCTCATAACAGCAATGTAGCCGCAGCAGCAGGTGGTGCCGGAGTCATGGCTGGAGCAGGAGTTGCCTGTTTTGGGCCAGCAGCAGCAATGGCAATTGCCACAACTTTTGGAACAGCCTCAACAGGTACTGCAATTGCTTCTCTTTCCGGTGCAGCCGCCGTTAATGCTGCTTTAGCCTGGTTAGGAGGTGGCGCTCTTACTGTGGGTGGTGGCGGTATGGTGGCTGGAAATGCACTGCTGGCACTAGCAGGGCCGATTGGCTGGGGGATTGGTGGTGTAGCTTTGGCTGGTAGTGCTTTTTGGACAAATAGCGAGAATGAGAAAATTGCGAGAGAAGCTACTAACCGCGCTATTGAAATTGAAGGTGACACAGCTAAAGTCAACATAACCAAGAAAGAAGTCAATCTTCTGGAGGGGGAAACTGTCAAACTAGCTAACCTTATTCAAAGTGAACTGCAATACTTCAAGCAGAATGCACCTTTGAATTACCTGAATTTTAGCCCAGCTCTCAAACAAAGGCTGGGGACCTTAATCAATTCCATTACTTCCCTGAGCGAGTCTATTAAAAAGACCGTAGACCTGAAAATGTAATTATAATTTGGAGTGCAGCATTATGCTCTAGCAATTAGGGAGTAATGCTGCAATTTTTTTAAACATGGAAAACAGAGAAGATAGACATCTGACAACTCAATTCGTTGCTGCAATAGTAGCAGAGGAAAATCTGCGCCATGCAGAACAGCTTGCAACGGAACTCAGTAAACAAGACCGAGCGTTTTTTGCAGCGGTCGGGGAGATTGATAAAGTTCGTGATTTTGTAGGTAGCCCCGAAAAAATTCTGGGAAACACAAGCACAAAACACGGTGAAATAGCTGAGCAAGTGGAAGTTGGTATTCGCAATGCAAAATCTCTTTTGAACTCCTCTGAAACTCGCGCTACTTTTGAGGGAGTGGGTAGAACAGCACCGGAAGATTATTTAATTGATGGTATTAAAGTACAGTCTAAATTTGTGAATGGGGTTGGCAATAATTTAGACCACGTTCTCGACCACATGAAGAAATACGAAAACTTTGGCAGAGATGGGTCATATTACCATATCCCTAAAAACCAATATGAAATTATTGATAAAATATTGAAAGGGCAACAAGTCGAGGGAATAACAAGTCGTACTGCTCAAAAAATACAAGAAAAAGCTCAAGAAATAGAGCAGATGTCGGGTCGTCCTTTCAGTCAGACTGTTCAAGCTGGATCGTCTAACTATGAAGATGTGCAAATAGGCAAAGTTGACGATACCCTAGACCGCAAAGAGCATGAATTAAAGCAAGAACACAAACAAATTAAGGATGGGATACGCTACGAGGCTCAACCTACTCTGGCTGATTTTGGTAACGTTGCTGTTAAAGGCGCGGTTATTGGTGGTAGTATTCGATTTGCTACTAAGCTTTACGCTAAGTATAAGCAAGGTAAAAACGTTTTTAAGGGTGAGTTAACCCCCGAAGACTGGCAAGAAATTGGAATTGATACCGCAAAAGGAGCTGCACTTAGTGGTATATCGGCAACAGTTATTTATGGGTTAACCAATTTTACCCAAATGTCTGCACCTTTAGCTGGTGCTTTTGTTAGTGCAGGCTTGGAAGTTGCTAGTTTAGTGGGTAGTTTGAACCGAGGGGAAATTACGGCCGATCAATTCGTTGAATTAAGTTTATTTGCTTGTGCTGATTCAGCCATTGTTGCTGCTGGAGCTACAATCGGACAAGCTTTGATTCCGATTCCTGTTGTTGGCGCTGTCATTGGTGCGATCGCGGGTCGAATCGTGACTGGTTTTTGCAAGCAGTTATTGGGACAATATACTCATCTTGCTCGACAAGTGGAACAATATTATCAACAGTCCCTCGCTAAAATTGATCGCGCTTATAAGGCAGCCGTTGCTAATCTTGTTGCTACCTATGAACGACTAGGTAATTTAGCAGAAGCAGCTTTTGATCCTAACTTAAACCTTGAATTGAGATTGCAAGCTAGTATCGAATTAGCTGAAGCTTATGGCGTTCCTGATTCCAAGATTATTCACAATGTAGATGAGCTTGACTATTTTATGCTGAGTTGAGCGAATAAAATATTAAGAAATCATCGGGAATTTTTAACGCAGATTTATTATAAGGTGCGCCCCAGCGCACCCTAAAGAATTAGATCGCAGCTATCAATTCTGCAACTTCAGCAACGGTTCAATCTGCTGCCGTTGAAACTGCAATTCATCCGCCAAAGGCTGGTAAATTTCCCGATCGCCCGATTCATTGCAATAATCCCACAAACCATTGTAACAGTGCCTGTCGTCGTCCCAACCTGGATGGTTAACAATCGGATACAAGCAGATTCCCTCTATCGGAACTCCTGCTTTCATCGCCGCCGCTACCTCAGTGCACACATAATTAAACCAGACAGGTCTAAAATCGTCTTCAGTACCCGTTTCAGCGATGAATAAGGGGCGGCCGTAGCGCTCAAACACTTCTTGCAGCATTTCACCAAACGGGCGGTACAGCGGATCGGTGTATTTCATGGGCTCTTCATTGTGAATCCACTGATTGCGATCGTAATAATTCACGCCAATAATATCGAGATATTTTTCCTTACCGCCGATTTCCGGGCGAAAGCGTCCCGCCAACATATCCCAAGCTTGATATTGAGATAAGCGATAACCTTCCGCCGCGTCCCGATCCTCCGGTTTGTCAGGATGGGCAATAATGTTAATTGTGGGGTCGATTTGAACGATCCGGGTGCGGGGATTGACTTCCCAAACTGATTCTATCGCTGCGATCGAAGCTTTGATTAACTGGATTTTTAGCTCGTCTCCCCGCCCTTTTGCAAACGGATTGATGTAGGCGACATCGCCGCCTGCCCAAGCAATAAATGAAATTTCATTGACAGGTGTTACAAAAGGTGTTTGGTCGGTTTCCTCCGTCAGCACTTCCATAAAAGCGCGCACCATGCTTGCAAACCTGGACACAAATTCGGGACTGAAAATATCAATATCGTCGGGCCAGCCATAGTGAAACAAATCCCAAATTACCTGCATTTTCATGTCGCGGGCGGCGCGGATGATTGGCAGGGAACTGGAAAAATCGTATTTTCCGGGTGTCTGTTCGATTAAGTGCCAGCGGAGGCCTTCGCGGACTGTGTAAATGCCTTGCTGCTGCAAGCGTTGGTAGTCGGCTGCTGCAAATTTATCGTGACCGGTGGCGGCTGTTACGTCGAGACGCTTTCCCGAACGCAATTTGTGGGTAGAGCACTCAAAACCGCCCATGAAAAAACTTTGAAACATCGATCGAATGGGTAATGGGTAATGGGGCATTGGGCATGGGGCATCGGGCATGGGGCATTGGGCATTGGGCATGGGGCATTGGGCATTGGGCATGGGGCATTGGGCATTGGAAGAGGTTCATAAATGATTGAGACTTGTTATATCCAATAACTTGGAACTGCGGGCAATTATTACCAATCACCCATCACCAATTACCAATTACCAATTACCCATCACCAATCACCAATCACCAATCACCAATTCCCAATTCCCTATGCCCCATGCCCCATGCCCTGTTTGGCCAATTAGCCCTGAGTAATAGCTTGCGGCTGTGAACTTTCTTCGGGAATATCCCAGCCGAGAGTTGCCGCCGAGATGACCTCTAGGGGAAACTTGGGAGTGCGATCGGCATACAGCAAACCGTTAGCTTCTTGGTAAGTATCGGTTAACTGCGTGTAACAAAATCCGCTGAACATTTCCACTCGGTTTACCACCTTCAACAGCGCGCTGTAGCGCCTTTGGAGTTCCAGCGTGTCCTCCGCGCGCACGTAGCCCCAAACCCTGAAAAAATCGGGGTTTTCGCGACCGGCGCAGGCGATGCCGCCGAATTCTGTCAGCATCACCGGCTGTCCTTGGTGCGGGTGGCCGTCGAGGGTGAGGACTCGCCCGCCGGGACGCCCGCGATTAAACAAATCGGCTAGCTGGACTTCGGGCCCGTAGCGCTTGGCTAGGGTTTGCGGGTTGTTATCGTAGTCGTGAATCGCCAGGATGTCGGTATCGATACTTTCCCAGCCGTCGTTACCGATGACGGGGCGAGTCGAATCGAGGGTTTTTGTCAAGAAATACAGCGCTTGCACGTAGTTGCGGTGGGCTGCGGCTTCGACTAAATTCGGAACTCCCCAGGATTCGTTGAACGGCACCCAGACTACGATACAGGGGTGGCTGCCGTCGCGCTCGATGACTTCCGTCCACTCCCGCGTCAGCCGTTGTACGGCTTTGGGGGTGAAGCGGTAGGCGCTGGGCATTTCTTCCCAAACTAGGAGCCCCAGCACGTCAGCCCAGTACAAAAATCGGGGGTCTTCGATTTTTTGGTGCTTGCGGACGCCGTTGAAACCCATTGCTTTGACTAATTCGACATCGTGCCGCAAAGCTTCGTCGGAGGGGGCAGTCATCATGGTGTCGGGCCAGTAACCTTGGTCGAGCACCAGTCGCAAATAGTAGGGGCGGCCGTTTAGCATGAAGCGATCGCGCTGGATGCTGACCGTCCGCATGGCGGTATAAGATTTAACCTCGTCGAGGAGTTTGCCGTCGGCCCACAACTGCACTTGAGCGTTAATTAGCGTCGGTTTTTCGGGACTCCACAGCAATTCGTTGCGGTAGTCGTCGATACCAGGGTCGGAGAGGGCGATGCGGCGGTGGATTTCGCCGTTGATTACTTCGTAGGTGTCGTTGACCAGCAGCATACAGCCGATCGACAGTTTAACTTTAACCTGGATTCCCGACTGGCGATCGCCAGCGACAAACGCTTCAAAACCGATTTCCCAGCGTTCAAACTGGGGAGTCCAGCGGATGCGCTCGATATAAGTATGAGGCACCAATTCTACCCAGACTGTCTGCCAAATGCCGGTCGTGCGCGGATACCAAATACTGTGGGGCTCTATTTGCCAGTCTTGCTTGCCGCGCGGTTGCTCCAAATCTTGCGGGTCGTCCTGGGCCCAGACTGTCACCCGCTGCGGCCCGTTGAGGTTCACAACTGGTGTAATGTCTACGCTGAAAGGAGTGTGTCCGCCTTCGTGTTCGATGACATACTGACCGTTCACCCAGACGCGGGCGCGGTAGTCTACGGCCCCAAAGTGGAGGAGAACTCTGCCTTCTGTGTGGGGTACGTCAAATTCGCGTTCATACCAGCAGTTGGCGTGAAAATTCGTGTCGCCGATCCCGCTTTTTGCCGATTCTGGAGCAAACGGCACTTCTATAGTGTGAGTCCACTCAGAAATATCGATCGGCTGCACGCAGTGGCCCGCGTCATCGTAAGCAAATCTCCACTGACCGTTGAGACAAATCCAGTTGCTCCGGCGCAATTGGGGGCGCGGATAACCTGTTTTCCGTCCTTGAACTGTCACCTTACTATCAAGAGTTGCAGACTCTTCTATCTCGCAATTTTCAAGTGCTCTACCTAACCAACTCATCGGCACATCTACCCAAAGTTATATTTATAGGTTAGCGACAATTACCCTGACTTTGACAAGTTTTTTGGTGATTAATTTGCAAAACTTCTGCACCTTAAAACAGGCTCATCTGAAGGATCTCTTGTGCTGAAGTCATTAGTCAGAAGAAGGAAGAATAAACCAGGAAGAATCAACCAAGAAGATTTTTCCTATCCCCCTGTCTCCCCCTGTCCCACTCTCCCCCTCTTCCTCTAGCTAGCAACACTTTGTAAACCTCCTAACGGTTCAGTTAGCTCACTTTTGAGAGAAAATTCTTCGGCGAACGGCAAACAATGAAATATTTGCTGTAGTCCCGTGAGTTCAAATAGAATTCTAACTTGTTCGCTCATGGCAGAGATCAAAAGTATACATTTGCTGTCTCTAACTAATTTCACGATCGCCACTACAGCCATTAACTCGGAATTTTTCAGGAAATTTATTTTTGAGAAATCCAGCATCAGAATTTTGCCACCGCTTTCAATGAGGCGCTGTATTTCTTTCTGAAACTGAGCAAATTGAGAATTTTCCAAAACCTCATGAGACAAAACAATTTTCACTAGAACGTTCATTTTTACCTCAATGCTTGTTTGAATTATTAAATAACTTTTGAGGAAAACCGAGTAAGGTGCTCTGTTGGCACCTTACCTTTTTACCCGTCAGTCGCAGATTCCAGCTACTTGCTAGCAGATTTGCCGTTGCTGTTGCTGTTGCCGTGGTTGACAGCAGCGACTTCTAGAGAAGTTGTGGCTGGGCGATGGGCAACTCCATTGGATGTGCTGACATTAGAGGCAGAACCGTTAACATTTTCTACCAATTCAATCACCGGCTTGGTAGTAATTTGTTTGTAAGTTGTCAGAGCTTGAGCGACCACTTGATCCATGTTGTAATACCTGTACGTCGCCAGCCTTCCCACGAAAGAAACTCCCGGAGTTGCATCAGCCAAAGCTTTATATTTCTTGTAAAGTTCGGCATTTTCTGGACGCGGTACCGGGTAGTAAGGGTCTCCCTCAGCTTGGGGATATTCGTAGACAATGCTAGTTTTTAGATGCTCTTGTCCGGTGAGGTATTTAAACTCGGTACAGCGAGTATATAAATGCTCGTTGGGGTAATTTACCACCGGTGCTTCTTGGTGTACGGCTACGTTCAGTGTTTCGTGCTTGAATTCCAAGGAACGGTAAGGAAGTTTGCCGTAGCAATAATTGAAATAGGAATCGACTGGCCCGGTGTAAATCATTTCTCCGTAAGGGATAAAACCCTCAATCTCCCGGTAGTCGGTATTCAGCATCACCTTGATGTTTGGGTGAGAAAGCATCTTTTCAAACATCCGAGTGTAGCCGTGCAGGGGCATTGCTTGATAGGTATCGGTGAAATAGCGATCGTCCCGGTTAATGCGAGTGGGTACGCGCGCAATCACTGAGTTGTCGAGTTCCGACGGGTCCATTCCCCACTGTTTGCGGGTGTAGTTGCGGAAGAATTTCTCGTAAAGTTCGCGGCCGACTTTGCTGACAACTACATCTTCGGAAGTGCGAATGTAATCCTTTGGTTCTGCTACTTTCGCGAAGAAATCTTCTACTTCAAATGAGGTGAGATTCAGTCCGTAAAGTTTATTTACGGTGTTGAGATTGATCGGAATGGGCAGCAGTTGACCGTCAACACTGGCGAGGACGCGGTGTTCGTAGGGCCGCCACTCGGTGAAGCGCGAAAGATACTCGAAAACAGGGCGTGAATTGGTGTGAAAAATGTGGGGGCCGTATTTGTGTACGAGGATGCCGTGGTTGTCGTAGTGATCGTATGCGTTGCCGCCGATGTGGTTGCGGGTATCAATTATCAGGACTGTTTTTCCGGCTTCATTTGCTAGTCTTTCGGCAATGACGCTACCTGCAAATCCTGCTCCGACGATTAAATAGTCAAACATTGAAACACCTCTAATTGTGGGTAAGGGTAAGGAATAATTCGGAATTGGACATACAGCGAGGATTGTTGAGTGTTAATTTTTGAATCCGTAAAGTGTAACTCTTTAACTTCAACCTCAACATTCCTAACTTAAAACTTTCATCCTGCCTTGGGCTTTCTGCCGTTTTTCGTCGATCGCACTTTCGATCAACCCCAGCATTTCGCCCCAGGTATTGTCCCAAGAATTGTCTGCTAAAAAGGCGTCTACTTCGCTCAGCCACTTGGTGCGAACGTCCGAACTTTCGCTGAGGATTTCTTGGGCACAAGCAACGAATTCTTCAGAAGTGCTAGCAATCCGAACCAAGCCGTTTTCTCCGTAGGGCCGCACCACGTCGCGGATAGGAGTAGAAATGACAGGTTTGCCGGCAGCGAGGTATTCTGGAGTTTTCGTGGGACTAATAAACTTAGTCGATTCGTTAATCGCAAAAGGCAGCATTGCGATATCCCATCCGCCAAGATACGCTGGCAGTTCTTGATAAGATTTGCCGCCGAGATAGTGGATATTTGGGTGAGTTGGCAGAGTTGCCCGATCGATTTTCGCCACAGGGCCAATGATGACTAAATGCCAGTCCGGCCTTGCTTCGGCAATGCCCCGCAGCAGTTCGATATCCATGCGTTCGTCTATAACGCCATAAAATCCCAAACGCGGGGGAGGAATGTCTTTTTGATCCGCCGGTTCTTGTGAAAGATTCCTGGCTGTCGCAAAGTGTTCTTTTTCGATGCTGCTGGGGAAGGCGTGAATGTTTGGGTGCTGGTGCTGTTTGGCTTCGTAAAGGTTGTGGCCCCCGGTAAATACTACGCTGGCGCGCTTTAATAATTGGTTTTCATTGGCTTTTAAATCCGGGTGCGCGCCTTGGAATGCTGACAGTTCATCCATGCAGTCGTAGACTACAGCTAGCGGCTTTAAGTGGTTTGTGAAACTGACAGCCATTGGTGTGTAATACCAGAGGATGTACTGGCTAATTTCTGCAGAGCGAAACAAATCATCTAGCATGGCTTGCTGAGCAGTTTGTGATGTTGCTTCGCTGATTCCTTCGCTCAGGTGCGGTACTATTACCCAAACTCCGCTTTCGTGGATGCTGACATCGAGCCACCAATCTGTAGCCTCGCTCAAAATTGGTTCTTCTACGAAGAAGACGCGACGCTTTTTGGCACAGCGGCTCAAGAGATGTTGCGGACGCTGATAGACAAAATTCCACCGCAAATGAGACAGGCAAACTAAATCTGGTGCATCTAAAGCCTCAGTTTTTGATAAGTTGGCGCGCAATGCGGGCGAGGGAGCGAATTGAGAGGGCGATTTGGCTGGATCTATAGAGGTAAATCGGATCTCCCATGCTCGCTCTTTATTGCTATAATTATTGTTTACTGAGTGTTCTGGGGGCGACATATTAGCCTCTGGAATTTGTCCCTGAAAATTTGTCACTGTAAATTTGTCAATAGGATATATTTCTCAGCAGTGTCTTACTGAAAGTTGCAAGCATCAATCTGAGAACTTTTATTGACGAGCAAGCGCCGCATTCAGTGAGCCAAACAAAGAAACTGTTTAGCTGCGGAAAAAACAGGCTTATCTGCTTTTTTCAAAATTGAAAGTTGGAGATAAGTTAATATGGTTTGACTTGCTATTGTTGTTAAATCTAACCCAGTTTTCCTGCCTTTACTTCTATCTGAAGGATGACTTCTATCTTAGGAGGCGCTTAGCTTGTATGCGCGGTTCAAAAGCGGTTAAAGTGCCGATCGACCTTGTAAAATGACTCTTAACTGGCAGGTACGGGGTAAAAAAAGAGCGAGTTTTATTGCTTTATTTGAAGATGAGAGAAAATTTCCCATCAAGTTTATGTTGCTTTTTGATTTGACAAATCTTGCTTTTTTTTAACTCATCACATCACTAATTTGGTAAATTAGTATCCTAATATACCAAGTTGCCCCAGAGATATCTGACTTCCGATAGATTAACAATTGACTGTTTATGCACTGAGGTTAAACTCACCGAACAGCACCTGTCTCAACAATACCATAGAAACCAGGCAACCGCAACGATAAACCTAAGATTTTGCGCGAGTATGTGGCAAGAAACCAAGGTGATGACATTTGCGCTGTGGGCGTGAGTTTAACCTCGCGCCCACAGCACAAATGTCAATCATCCCTCTAAGGGCGGGTTCGCCGATATCTGCAATCAAACGCCAAATATCCACGTAAACCCGCGACTAGAAAATAGCAGCAACTTTACAGTCGGCGGCTGTCAATTTTGGCGATTCCTCCTCCAAAGGCAAAATCTTGCACCCTCGAACTCTTTAAGAAATCGTGAGGGAAACCCAATTCAATTGCACTTACTTTGTCTAACTGCTGCATTTGTTCCGGGGTTAATTCAAACTCCAAACAAGCGAGATTTTCCTGAAGTTGCGAGAGTTTGCGCGAGCCCACAATCGGAATAACTTCGACTGGCTGTTGGATCAGCCAATTTAGGGCTACTTGAGAAGCAGGTTTGCCAATTTCGGCTGCTATTTTGCTAACTTCGTCAGCAATTTTGAGGTCTCGTTCGTTAATTTTTCCCGATTCAGGTGAATTCAGCCGTTTAGCTTCGCTGGCGGTTTCTGAAGTGTTGTATTTTCCTGTCAGCAAGCCGGCGGCTAGGGGGCTCCAAGCTGTGACGCCAATATCAAAGGCCTGTGCCATAGGGAGCAAGTCCCGTTCAGGAGTTCGCTCTTTTAAAGAATAGCTGGCAAAAGTATAGTCATTTATTACATGACATGGGAGGCGTTAAGTCCCTCCCCCTTCACTTTTACTTCGAGCGGATTGACCCGCCTCGGCTGAACTACGCAGCTCCCTATCCCATTGCTAAACGCATTTGGGATTGCTTTTCTGAGGATGTTGTAAGACCCGTTCACATCGGAATTAATTAATTGACCGACCGATGTCTTGTACAAACCTCTCTTGATCCGCTTGCCACAAAACACAGCATCCTTATCGGTCTTTCCATAGACAGGAATCGGATCTAGAGTCAGAAAATTTGATTTCGATGTATAAGATTCTTCTTGTACAATCACCTTAATCCCAACCAATCGAGCCTTATATTCCAACATCTCAATCAGTCGAGTATGAGGAATGCCGACGAAGTTTTGGTTGGTTTGCTTTCCTAAATCAATCTCGGTTTTCCATTGTGCATTTTTGCCGACAACTAGCGTCCCAATTTGATGGGCGACCAAAATGTCAACAATTAGGCGACTGGTATGATGCAAGTAATTATCGACTTTTTGGTGGCGACAGCGAGTTAAGCGTTGAATGCGGGGTGAACTCTTGCGACTTCCTTTTAACTGAGATTGTAACCGTGCTTTACGTTTGTTGTAGAACTGGTTGATTGATTTCAACGGACGCCCGTTAATCAACAGAGGTATAAAACCCGGCTGATTTGAAGTTAACGCCGCTAAATTATTCAGACCTAAATCAATACTAGCTACGAATTTATCGTCGCTGGCGGTGGGCTCCGGTTCATCGTATATTACCTCAATCACATAAGAATCACATTTGGGAACCAGTCTAACTTGACAGATTCGATCGGGTTCGAGCTGGGTTTTGATTGAGAGATTAGTTCCCGAAAGCTTGACGATTCCTTTCTTTAATTGCTTGCTACTAATTGCCTGAATCGTATAGACAAGGATATTCCGACCCTTGACTTTATCTTTGTACTTCGGTAGCTTCGGGCGGCCAGTAAATTTAGAGTCATCAGCTTTGTAAGCTTTAACTGCTTCAAAAAAGGACTTCCAATTCTTGTCCAATATCATCAGTATTTGCTGACTGACCTTTGCTGGCAAAACCTTGTATGCTTGATGAGATTTCATCAAACGGTTCATCTCGTTGTAATTAACGTAACCCCATCCATAGATAAAACTCTGACGAATGACGTAGTTAGCGGCATTGTAGAGATTTTTGGACTTAAATGCTAATTTATCAATTTCGGCGAAACGGTGTTCCGTAGATTTAATGATGTGCCTCTCTGCTAGTTGCATTCAGAGCCTCCATCTTTTAACAATCACAACATTTTTTTGACTTCCATGACTATACGATACTACTATTGTTTATTGATGCTTACCAACTTAATGAAGTTTCACAATACTTAGTGGCAACTACCCATTTTGCGCGATCGGCTGCGATGAACTCGCCGACATATTTTTCGCTAGTACCGTTGGTGTAGAGATTCGCGGTATCAATGAAATTGCCGCCCGCTTCTGCAAAGGCGTCGAACATTTTCCGGCTTTCGTCGTAGGAACTCCCCCAACCCCACTCTTCCCCAAAAGTCATGGTTCCGAGGCAGATTTCGGAAACGCGAAGTCCGCTGTGACCTAGTAGTTTATATCTCATGTCACCCTTCCGCAAGTTAATGGTTGTTAACAGTTTAAATCGGGATTTCCCAAACTGTTGCCATCAGTCGGGGTGGCGGGTTTTTGCGGTGCGTTAGCGCTGTGCTGGATTTTGAATATTTTGGCAAGTCAATCAAAATGCCTTAGCTTCCGGGGCTCCGGGCCATCGCCCCTGCGTTTACTTTCAACACCGCGCCGGGGCGATCGGCTTACCAATGTATTTAGGATTACATTGCTTTATTAAAATACAGTAAAATCGGTAAATTCTAATCTACCTTTAGGTAGGTATTTACTGACATGAGTTATATATAAAAAAATGTTCTATTTTATATAAGAAAACCAAACTGAACGATAAAAAATATCTGTAGCTAAATTAACTTTTTAGCGTTATAGTGATTTATAGATTACAAAAACTAGGTGACTCTCTTGGCTGACATCGTTGATACCGCCGTTTCGGCAGGCTCTTTTACTACCCTAGTTGCTGCCGTCCAAGCCGCTGGTTTAGTAGATACTCTCAAAGGCGCTGGCCCCTTCACAGTTTTCGCTCCTACAGACGAAGCTTTTGCTAAGCTTCCCGCAGGTACTGTAGAAGCACTGCTTAAGGACATTCCTAAGCTCACAAAAATCTTGACTTATCATGTCGTTTCTGGCAAAGTTATGGCTGCTGATGTGGTCAACCTGACATCTGCCAAGACAGTTGAAGGTTCTGAACTGAAAATTGATGCTTCCAATGGCGTCAAAATCAATGATTCTACCGTTACAACAGCCGATGTTGCTGCTGATAATGGCGTTATCCACATTATTGATTCAGTCTTGCTTCCTGCGTAAGCACAGACTTAGATAGCGCAATACTATCTTGAGGGCGGTGGCTATAGTTAGCCGCCGCCCTGTTTTAGTTGATAGTTGAGATTTAAATATTTTACGCAGCTCGATAATTAAAACTATTATAGAGTAGGGGGAATTGGCCGATCGCACTTAGCTTGAGTCTGCCCCAAATTTGTCGCTGCTGAATTTACCGGGAAAACTGGTTGCAGGCAAACTGCCACAGGTACTCGGAAAAAAAATTATCAAAAAAATAAAAAAGTGCGACCGCGTTAGCAATTGCCGATAATTAGCGGCCCACTTATTTTGCACTTTCGGGCTGATTGCCGGTTGATGCGTAGATACCATGCCACCAAACCCAACATTTCTCCGAGAAACTGGGTTTACCAGGCCTTGTCCTAATTAAGATACAATAAGAGCCACAAAGAAAGTGCGATCGACATTATTTGACATCCAAGCTATGCAATCTACAACTCAGTCCGAGACAGAACTGGCGATGGAAGCTCCCAAACACGGATTGCCCGTTACAATCATTACAGGATTTCTCGGCAGCGGCAAAACAACCCTGCTCAACCACATCCTGACCAATCAGCAGGGCTTGAAAACAGCAGTTTTGGTAAATGAATTTGGCGAAATCGGCATCGACAACGAACTGATTGTCACCACCGACGACAATATGGTTGAGCTGAACAACGGCTGCATCTGCTGCACAATTAATGAAGATTTAGTTAATGCAGTTTACAAAGTTCTGGAACGTCAAGAAAATCTAGATTATCTGGTAGTGGAAACAACCGGACTCGCCGACCCGCTGCCAGTAGCAATGACTTTTTTAGGCACAGAACTGCGCGACCTGACTCGTCTAGATTCGATAGTTACAGTAGTAGACGCAGCTAACTACAGCTTAGATTTGTTCAACTCTCAAGCAGCTTACAGTCAAATAGCTTACGGCGATATAATTATCCTCAACAAAACTGATTTGGTTGAGGAAGCAGATTTAGATTTGTTGGAAGTTAAGATTCGTGATGTCAAAGAAGGTGCTCGAATTCTGCGAACAGTAAAATCGCAAGTTCCCCTGCCGCTAGTCCTCAGCGTCGGATTGTTTGAATCGGACAAATATTTCCAATCTGAAGAAACTCCTAGCAGTCACGAACATCACGACCACGAACATCACGAACATCACGACCATCACGACCATCACGACCATCACGACCACAGCCATCACGACCATCACGACCATCACGACCACGGCCATCACGACCACAGCCATCACGACCACTCCGACCATTTAGAAAATGACGGATTTACCTCAATTTCTTTCCAAAGCGACAAGCCGTTTTCTCTGAGAAAATTTCAATATTTCTTAGACAAACAACTGCCAACAAATGTGTTTCGCGCGAAAGGGATTATGTGGTTTGAAGAAAGTCCCAAACGGCATATTTTTCACTTGAGCGGCAAGCGATTTACGATGGACGATGACCAGTGGAAAGGCGATCGCAAAAACCAGCTTGTTCTCATTGGTCAGGGTTTGGATACCGAGACTTTGCGATCGCAACTCGAAAACTGTCTTTGTATGCCTTCAACCAGTCGCGGCAAAGGTTTTGGGAAAAACTAAAGGTTGAAAATTAAACAGAACAGACGTGCGCTGGCTAGAAACCCGGTTTTTTCGTCGAGACTTCGCGGTTAAAACTTATATCTTGCACCACTCTCAATTAGCCTTTTAGGAACAGGCTTTCCGGCCTGTTCCACAAGAAAATATACTCTTTGTGGAACAGGCATCTTGCCTGTTCTTGAGAATGGTGCAAGATATAAGTTAAAACCAAGATTTATCGGAGAAACCGGGTTTTTTTTCATAATTCCTATTCAAAAGGTAAGTTTACCTTTTGATTTTTAGTTTTAAATTTAAGCATTTCTAATTTCCCATGCGAGTCATCATCCAGCGAGTAAAATCATCTCAAGTCGAAATAGACGGTCAAATTGTCGGCAAAATTGGCTGCGGGCTTAACTTGCTTGTAGGTATTGCAGACACCGACACCGAAGCAGAACTTGATTGGATGGCTCGCAAATGCCTGGAATTGCGTTTGTTTCCCGACTCTGCCACGGATACCGGGCGCTGGGACAAGTCCGTACAAGACATCGGCGGCGAGTTGCTGGTTGTCAGTCAGTTTACGCTCTATGGGGACTCCCGCAAAGGTCGGCGACCTTCATTTGACCGAGCAGCGGCTCCTGAACGAGCCGAAATTTTTTATGATAAATTTGTCGAAAAGTTGCGCCAGAGCGGCTTAAAAGTTGAAACAGGCTTGTTTGGAGCGATGATGCAAGTCTCTATAGATAATGACGGGCCGGTGACTTTGGTATTAGAGAAAGAATCAGGGTGAATTGTTTGCAAACCACGCTCTCTGTGCTTCTTTCTTATTCCTTCTTCGTTCTTGGATAAGATCAAATTTTCAGATTAACCGGGTTTCCTAACTGCTGTTGCGTAGGTTCTGAAGACATTGCAGTTAGCTACACTCTGCCAACTCTCGATTCCACAATCTCTAACGGCCAAAACCGCCTCAAATAGCCAGTTATTAGATTGTCCACTCAAAGGCCTGGCAGCACCCTCCATTTTCCTCGCGATCGCCCCACCCAAATAACTGCTCAGAATGCTTGTACAGTAAGGCTTTAACGGCAATAAAATCAATCTTCCACAGCCAGCGCTTAGAATCAGATTCAGCAGCCAAAAACTGTTGCATGAGAGAGTGGAACACTGGCATCACTGCGATGATGTTTATTTCCCTAACATTCAATGTATAGAGAGTTGAATCAGCACAGCAAGCGAAACCGCCAGCAACTGCCGCCTCACTCTCTGACAAATGTCCTCGCACACCCGCTGTGCCCTACCACCCGATAAATGCCATGACTGTCAAAACTGCCACCACCGTCAACTGCAACAACGCTTCTGGCTTCAACTGCATTCCGGCTACCTCCAGCGAACCAAACGCCGAAATCAATACTGTTCCCAGCATCGATATCCTCGCTTTGGCTGACTTCGCCCTCAAAGAATTGCAAGCCGAAATGAAAACTGCCAGCCGCAGCGCTCAAGCAGTGGCGATGCGGATTGCTAAGGAAGTCGAACGGATTTGCCAAAAGAGCGATCGCATCCAAATTTCCGGCGAAGTTGAAGCTTGGCAAATCACCTTGGCTGAGCACCGGTTGCAAAAAACCCTGCAATACTACCGCCTCGGTTCCAAACAAGGCCGCGTCGAACTGCATTCTCACCTCGCGGCTATGATTTACCGCCATGTTGCTTCTTTCCGCTCGAACTTGAACTTCCAAGCTCGCTACAACATGATTGAAGACTTTTTGCAAGGCTTTTACATCGAATCTCTGCGAGCTTTCCGCCGCGAACACCAACTCGATGTCACCTACCAGCCCCGCACGCAGCTAGAATTAGCTGAGTACATGGCTTTCACCGAACACTACGCCAAGCGCCAAATCGGCTTACCCGGCCGCAACCGCCAGCGCCTGATCGTGTTGCGCGCTCAAGGATTTGCCAAGGGCCAGCCTCCCGAAACTGCGATCGACATTGAAATGGCTGTAGAATCGGGCAAGGGAGAAGATGCGGAAATGTACAGCCGCTCTCCGGCGCTGCAACAAGTGCGCGAGCAAATGGTATCGGAAACTGTCGATCCGGCTGATGCTGTGCTGCGCGATCGAGTAGTCTCGGAATTGATCGCCTATCTGGAATCGCAAAATCAGCCAGAATGCGTGAATTACTTAACTTTAAAATTGCAAGACCTTTCGGCTTCGGAAATTGACCGCGCGCTCGGTTTGTCTTCCCGCCAGCGCGACTACTTGCAACAACGTTTCAAGTACCACGTCGAAAAATTTGCCCGCACTCAAAATTGGAAACTCGTCCACGAATGGCTGGGTGCTGATGTCGATCAAAAGCTGGGAATGACTTCGGACAAATGGCAAGCATTTCGCGCTCAACTTGCGCCGGAAATGCAGCAACTGTTAGAAATGAAGCGGAATCAAGAAAGCGACAAGGCGATCGCCACCGCGCTCAAATGCACTCCCAAACAAGTCCAAAAACGCTGGGCGCAAGTGTTGGAGCTGGCTAGCCAGACTCGCAACAGCAGCCAAGCTTAACTGGTACTCAAATATGAATGCAACTGTTTTCTTGAGACTGGAAAATGCGATCGGGTGCGGCATCTACACTGGACTGCCCGCCCCGGCGTCCGCTCTCAACTCAACCAGGGCTGCTACTAACTAAATTATCGCCGCTTTTTGGCCAATTCAATTTATTAAAACAACATTACTTTTTTTAATATCTTTCGTTCCCTGGTTAGGCCGGGGAATTTGTTTTTATTAGTCATTAGTCATTAGTCATTAGTCATTAGTCATTAGTTATTAGTCATTAGTCATTAGTCATGAGTCATTAGTCATTAGTCATTAGTCATTAGTCATTAGTCATTAGTCATTAGTCATTAGTCATTAGTCATGATTTATGGGAAATTGCTTGCTTAAGAGGCGGCATTGCACATATTCATAATGATATAGCGGTTCTCAAAAAAGTGAGGTATGCCCACGGAGGCCTATGCCCTATGCCCTATGCCCTATGCCCATGAGTACCTCATATGAGAGCTCGAAAGGCTATATTTAAACATACGGAGTAGCATAATCAAGGCAAACTTTTTCAAATGTGTTGCCCCAAAATATTTCACATAAAAGTCTACTTTAAAAGTAATAAATTATGTGTATAAGTTTTTTTATTCGTTAATATAAAGTATCAAAGTCTAATTTATAAGTGTATTTTTTTATAAAAATAGTTAGAAACCGATTGTGAAAATTGAGGGCGTGGAAGGTGGATAAAAATGAAAAAGTCATCTATCCAAAGACTGAAAATAATTAAAATAAATATACTCATCCTACTATTTTGTTTCACTTAATCCTTCATAAGAAGGAAGCATCAAATTTAAGCTCTATCTAAAATGGGGTCATAACTTGATTTAGATAAAAAGGGAAGGACTCCTATGTTACTTTACAAAATTGAAGATTTTAATCCCAACTACCGCGAAGCTGCTTTTAATGGCGAAGATATCAAAGGTCTGGATATCTATGCTGGAAATACAGATGAGAAGATTGGCTCTATTGATACCGCGCTAGTTGATGAGACAGGACGTTTCCGATATTTTGTTGTTGACACGGGTTTCTGGATATTTGGCAAGAAAGTATTAGTTCCAGTTGCTCTTTGTCGAGTGGAGGTTGAGGCAGAACGCATCTACGCGACGGGTTTGAAGAGTAAAGACCAAGCAGAAAGACTACCCCGGTATGAGGATGGGATGGTGGTGGATTACGATTATGAAGAACAAGTTCGGGGTGTTTATCGTACTCTAACTGTAGAAGCGTCTGCACCTGTAGAAGCATCATTGCCTTTAGAAACCTCATTGCCTGTACAAGCATCTGCACCAGTTTCTATGCCGCGTTCTGTCTCTAACCAAGCTAGCGCTGCTGGTTATGACCGCAACACCTACACTTACGAACAAGAGCCTCAATTGTATCAGATGAACGAGCGCGAGCATCACAAATTCCGACTCTACGAAGAACGACTGGTTGCAGAAAAAAGCCGTCACAAAACTGGCGAGGTAGCAATTGGCAAGCGAGTTGAAACCGAAACGGCACGAGTTTCAATTCCCACACAAAAAGAGCGAGTGGTAATTGAGAGTATAACTCCCGAAAAGGCAGGTGCGCCAGTAAATCGGGATACTCCCTTCCAGCAGGAACAGGTGATGCGTATGGAAGTTTACGAAGAAATTGCTGATATCAAAAAAGAAGCTTTCGTGCGCGAAGAAGTTAACATCAGGAAAGAAGTTGAAACGGAGATTGTTGAGGCAGGGGAAACACTGCGTCGTGAAGAGTTGGACGTGAAGACGGAAGGGCGTTAGAGGGCCAATGAATTTAACAAGGGTTTGTAGTTAGTTGCGCTGTCTTCGCCCACATGAGCTGGGTCAGCTAAAAAGCTGGCAAGATACTTTGTTTTTAGGATGGTTTGGTTCTATCGGTGGGGCAGCGATTTTCTATGCCATGCTGGCGCTACGTAAAACGGGATTAGAGTCAGGTTGGGTCATTGGTAGCCTAATTATTTGCGCGTCAATAATCGCCCACGGCTTTACTGCTGTGCCGTTGGCGAAAGCTTATGCTAAAATGCAGCGTAAAAGACCAACTTTTAATGATTTGGTAGGTAGATGAACAACCCCAACCTAGCCGAAAAACAAGCCATAGAACAAGAGCAAAACGATATTTTGCAACAGCTAGAAGAGTGGCTGGAAACTCCCATGCTGGTGCTGGCATTTGTGTGGCTAGCCCTATTTATTATTGAATTAATTTGGGGATTAAACCCACTGCTCGAAGTCGTTAGCACCACTATTTGGGCGATCTTTATTGCAGATTTTCTAGTTAAACTCGCCCTGGCTCCCCGCAAAATTTCCTATATCAAAAGCCATTGGATCACTGCTTTTTCTCTGCTGTTGCCCGCTTTGCGTACCTTTCGGATTGTACGAGTTGTGCGAGCATTCAAAACCGCACGGGCTGTGCGAAGTTTGCAGTTGTTGCGAGTTATGACTGGTACGAATCGAGGGATGCGGGCATTAGCTGCGAGTGTTAGCCGTCGCGGATTTGGTTATGTCGTAGGACTAACGATAATTATTACCTTGGTAGGTGCCGCAGGGATGTATGCCTTTGAAAAAGATGTCGCCGATGGTTCCTCCGGGTTAAATAATTACGGCACAGCCTTATGGTGGACGGCAATGCTGATGATGACAATGGGTTCGGAATATTGGCCCAAAACGCCAGAAGGTCGCATACTTTGCCTTGTTCTGGCACTCTATGCGTTTGCGGTTTTTGGTTATGTAACTGCGACCATCGCCACATTTTTTATTGGTCGCGATGCAGAGGATGACGAAGCAGAATTAGCAGGAGCGAAATCAATTGCAGCACTTCAAACTGAAATTGCTGCCTTGCGGGCTGAGATTCAGCAATTATTGAATCAGAATTCAAAGTCTTGAATTAGGTAGATGCCAAGATCAAGTTTTGGTCAGCGCTGGCACTACTTTTTCGCCAAACACCTGAATAAACTGCTCTTGTTCTCGGTTAACGTTGTGCAAAATTACTTGCTCAAACCCCAATTCAATATCTTTTTGCAACCACTCAATATGCTGCTCTTGGTCGGCCGAGATGCGGACGTGTTGAAATAACTCCTCTGCTTGCACAAACTCCCCGGCGGCATCAAATTGATCGGGTGTGATCAGTTCTGTCAGCATTTTAGTTTGGAAGATGTTATTACGCCATTGATGATGAGCGCCTTGTAGTGCTTTCTCTGCATTGCTGTCATAGGAAAGCTGCACTTTCAAAATCATTGGTTTTCCTTCTCCACCACCGCGACGAAACGCATCGACGACTTTTTTTAACTGTTCGGGTGGGCGAGAAGTAGTAATTAATCCATCTGCCCAACTGCCCAACCATTCTGCGGTTTCTGGGGTAACTGCGGCGCCGATAATTAATGGGAGAATTTCCGGGCGGGTATAGAGTTTTGCATCTTCTACGCACACTAAACCGCGATGGGTGACGGTTTCTCCTGCCCAAAGGGCGCGCATAATATCGACACATTCTTTGAGGCGCGTGTTGCGATCGCTCTTAGTAGACCACTTATCCCCAGTAATATGTTCGTTCAACGCTTGACCGCTGCCAACCGTGAGCCAAAAACGATTGGGAAACATTTCTGCCAACGTTGCCGCAGCTTGGGCAATAATAGCCGGATGATACCGCTGTCCGGGAGCGCAAACAACCCGATAGGAAAGCCTCGGCGTTGCTTGCATTGCTGCACCCAACCAAGACCAAGCAAAACCACTTTGTCCTTGCGCTTCACTCCAAGGATGAAAGTGATCGGAAGAAAGGGCATGGGTAAAGCCAGCTTGTTCTGCCATTTGGACATATTTCAGCAGTTCGCTGGGCTTAAACTGTTCGTGGGAAGCATGATAACCAATTTGTGCCATAAGTTTTTAGGAGTTTTGAGTTGAGTAGGGGCGGTGCCAAGAGTGCCCGCCCTGAGTGTTGAGTTAAAATATCCCGACTTAAAAGCAGGTGATTTTATCAGGACGCCTAGTAAAAGTTTTGAGTTTTGAGTTGGATAAGTTCTTAATTCAAAAAACTTGTTGTACTCACAACTCTCTGTATAACGGGCAAGCTTACGATCACAAAATTTTCCGATAGCGAGCTTGAATTACCGAGTAGATGCCATAGGCAATTAAACCCAAAGGTACTAGACCCAAAATCACTGGACTAAAAGGCTGTTGTCCCAGAATTGCCAACACCTCGCCCAATCCTTTCGTTTGACTGGCATCTGATAGCTTGGCTGCTTGAATTAAGAAAATACCGATTATAACGAAAACAATCCCACGGGCCGCAATTCCGAATCGACCCAACCGTATCGCCCAAGTTTGCTCGGCTTGGCTCATTTCATCTAGCTTGAAATGGCGGCGAAATTTGGCTTTATATGCTTCGTAAAAATAAGAAAATCCTACACCAATAACAATTGATCCTGCCAATCCTACCAGCCATTGTCCAAACGGTTGCGCTAAAATTTGGGCGGTCAAATCTTCGGTTGTATTGCTCTTACCACCGCCCGAACCCATTATCAGTTTTACAGCCGTTAAAGCCAAACCTGCGTATCCTAAAGCACTTAAGGCGTAGCCAATGCGTTGGGCAATTCGCTTGGCATCCAATTTGTCTCCTTGGTGTTCTGGGTCGAGAATTGTCTGAACGATACGCCAAAGGGCATAACCAATAATGCCAATCGTTACAAGAAATAGCAGAAATTTACCGAACGGTTGGTTAACAATTTCTGATAATGCACCGCTAGTATCGGTTGTCCTGCCGCCCATACTAAAGGCTGCTTGTGCTGCTAAAAAACCGACAATAAAGTAAACTAAGCCTTTGGAAGCATATCCCAATCTTGCCAGTCGCTCAAACCACACATGAGAAGCTGCCTGTCCGATTGAGTGTTTAATGCTGTCGGTGGGTGAGTTGGGCTGTTTCATATTTTTTGACAATTTAGTTGTTCACGACTGCTGCCATAGGCAATAGTGCATTCCTTTCCAGCTAACTGAGTTCTTAAACAGATAATTTATGTTATTATTTATTAACTTAAAGCTTAGCTTGTTTAGAAAATTTTTTAATCTGTCTTGAGCGGGAGTGTCATCCGTTGATTGAGTAAGAAATTTCACATTTATTGGGCTTGACAAATATAGCTTGAGAGGCTATAAGATGGCTTCCATGATGGAGGAGTCTGCTAGCGGTATAGTAGATTTTTGATGAAAACTTCTTTAACCCAAGTTTGAATAACAATTAGAATTGGCGACGCTAAAAATAATGTCAAAAAAAATCAGAATGCTATCAAATAGCTAAGGTGTAAACGGAAAGCAAAAATACCTGCTTTTTCATAATGATATATCTGGCCAACTTGCCTGAAATTTGTTGAATTAGGAAATAAAGCAACAACACCCCGTTTGCTTTCCAAGCCGAATCGAATAAAGCCAGCAGTGGTGGAATTACGCTTAAAATGGCGTTCCTATAGGGAATCCAGGCTAATATAAATGCCACAAGCCAGTTCACAAAAGGCAGTGGAACTTCTAAAACAAACAAACCCATAATGCTCGTAATACCAATAAAACTTATGCTTAATGCAACGCCTCCTGCCAATCAACCCATTAAACCCTCTTCGCATTTTGAGAGAATTTCATCGCATCGCTGACGGTAAAAAGCGGGAAAAAGGCTGAGCGTTGGGTGGCGCTATGGCATCGGATTTACCACCAGCAGAATTGTCAAAACGATAATCAAAATATGGATTATAGGTTCCTGATGACTATTTTCCGCAACCATAAACTGCTGTACTTGCTAATAATAACCAGTTGGGAAATTGCGATTGGTGCTTTGTGGGAAGTTGCCAAATGGACGGCTGGTATTGTTGTCTCAACCGAAGTGATTGAGAGCCTGAATGAGAGATTATTGATTTGATTATGGAGAGTTGGGAATCTGCAATAACTGCCCTCAGTAGCTTATGGACGTTGCAAGAATGGATGCACCCCAGTGCGGCTGTTGGGAATCAAGCATCGATCGCCAATAGTGCGATCGATCGCACTTAACTCAAAGCTTTATCATAAATTTTTCCTCAATCATCTTCCATCAGGGGGATATTTTCTTATGGCATCAGACAGATGGCAAGGTTGGGCTAGTTAGATTAAATAGAGATAGAAGCAAGATTTTGAAATGGTGAACAGAGACAATAGACGTTTTGCCTCAGTCGATTTTTAAGACTCTAAATTCCCATTGTCGCAAGAAGTTGATTGTTCAGAACCGGGAGGATTTTAGGAAAATCCAATCAACCACAACGGCAGTTGCTGTGTTGAGTTCAACCTTTTTGTTACCGGAAATTGCCGAATTCGGTTCCCAAACATCCGGCATCCTGTCCTGCCCTTAACTGACTTTTCAGGAAAACTCTAATAGCTAACCACAAGGCGATCGCTTGCGACAGGAAGACAAGCAGAACCTATTTCTTACGTCGTTTGCTTTGATGATCAATTCAGCAATAAGGTGTATATAATGAATCAACTGAATCAACCAGAATCCTTGTCGCAACCGCTGACCCAAAGCGAATTCGTCGCAACTTTTCGCTTGTTCAGCAGATTTAGCTTCTGGATACAGTTATTCTTGGGTGCTGTTTCCGGCATTGTTTTAGTATTTGCTATGTTGGGTCGCAACATGAGCGAACAAGCCAATAATGCAGGTATTGGTTTCGGGGTATTTTTAGCAATAATTGGCCTGTTATTGCTGTGCTTTAGAATTTTTTGGGATTTTCGCTATAGGCTTTTAGGCCGACTTTTGCACGCAGAAAATTCCCAGGTATATCCCAGCAAAGATCATATTACTCACACCTTACGGATTGGATTAGTTTCTAGTTTGGTGGGGGTATTAATCGCGTTTGTCGCTTCAGAAGAAACAGTGGCTGTAGTGCTAGCGAAAACTCTTAGTCAACCGCAAGCAATGGCAGCTTATGCACCCGAAAATGTGATTCGTTCCCTAGATATTTTTGTGACGATGGCAAACGTCAATTTGATTGGCGCTCACTTTTTTGGAGCTGTTACTTCTCTTGGGTTACTCAATTGGGTAGAGGATTAGTTGGCCGGATTGGCGATCGCTAAAGGCAAACACAACTCCTATGTCCTTATGATTGACAAGGCCTGACCGATTTAACTAAGGTTGGTGGCGAAAGCACTGTCTTGGCGAAAGAGAGCGAAGACAGTGCAGCTACAAGCTAAACAAGCTGGCTATTGGGATGAACATCTAATCGGAAATAGCGATTGCTCCTGCTAATGCAGGCCTGTTTCATTCTCTTGTAGGGGCAGCAAAGAGTGGCAGCCCCAATATTTGAAACACCGATTCCCTCGTCCGTGGAGGAGGTAGGCACGGGGACCTGTATGAACCGATACTTTTTTGCTAACATTTGCTAACAAATACATAAGTTGAGATCAGATCTCAACCAAGGCGTATCAACCGATGCCCGTAGAATTTTCTACAAGCACTTATATTCTTGCCTTCAGCTTGGTTATCGCTTACAGCCCCACGCCAATCTGATTATTTGCTTTGATAATGTAGAGGCAACTTATTTATATAGCGGTTGCGTACTACCAAGGTTTTTCACCTACATCTGAGTGGCTAAATTCATTCTATATGACATGAACACCAGAAGGCAAATGTAAGTGATTGTTAGCAAATGTGAGAAAAGTCTTACTGTTAATCAACCTCTCGGTGCCGACTCCCCTTCTATTCCCTTATAACCCTACGGCTATCGCTGGTTTCGAGTCAATCGCATCCTGGGGTAAAAAGTTAATGTTGATGGGAACACTAGCGACTTTAACTATTAGGAATGTACTTAGCAGATTAGGTGAACAACACCATTTCGGGCCCCCATCCGTAAATTCTATATATAATTTTTAGGCGGACATAAAAATTTTTTTCCTTTGAGGTGCGGTTGATGTTTCCAGTGTGGTTGCAGGCAGGATTTTGGGGTTTAGTGGGGGGTTCGGCCTTGCTACTGGGAGCGGCGGTGGGTTACTTTGTCAGGATTCCCCAGCGCGCGATCGCGACAATTATGGCTTTTGGTGCTGGTGTGCTGATTTCAGCGCTATCCTTTGAACTGATGGATGAAGCTTACAAGCGCGGCGGTTTCGACTCTACGGCGATCGGCTTTTTGGGGGGCGCTGCTGTCTACACAGCCGCCAATTGGTTTTTGAATCAGCAGGGAGCAAAACACCGCAAGCGATCGGGCTCTTTGCACCCAGCTAAAACAGAGTCAGGCGATGGCGGATTAGCCATCGCCCTCGGCGCGCTGTTAGATGGCATACCGGAGTCGATCGTCGTTGGTGTCAGCATGATTTCTGGAGGCGCTGTCAGTTGGGTGACAGTAGCGGCAATTTTCCTCTCCAACATTCCCGAAGGACTTTCCAGCGCCGCCGGTATGAAAAAAGCAGGGAGATCGATGGGTTACGTTTTTGGAGTTTGGGGTGCGATCGCAGTTATTTCCGGTATCGCAGCATTGTTAGGATATACGGTTTTCAGCGGCTTTTCAGCAGAAGTAATAGCCGCAACTACCGCCGTAGCAGCAGGGGGTATTTTAGCAATGATCTCAGATACTATGATTCCCGAAGCATTCGAGGAAACTCACGATTTTGCTGGACTAATTACTGTCTGCGGGTTTTTAGCTGCTTTTGTACTCAGCAAGTTAGGGGAAAGATAATTGATAATTAGTCCTCAGTCTTAACTAATATAGAATTGGTAATTGCTGAGAGTTATAGTGTTTTGGATATAGGCACAGAGGAATTTGATATGTTGCCAAGCTGTATGTGGACATAAAAAAGTTTATAATTAACATGAAAAGCCGCAGCCTGTAAAGAGGTGTTGGAAAATTTATGTGTGTCAACTTAGGGCATATCCTGCATGAAAGGTACGAAATTCTCGCTTTGTTGGGAGAGGGAGGGTTTGCTAGAACCTACACGGCTGTACAAATAAACACACCTAATAATCCTCTGTGCGTTGTTAAGGAAATTCCTTTTCCCCCATCGAACGATCCGCGCGTCTTGGAGAGGGCAAGGAACCGATTTGAAGGGGAGGCTAGCGCTTTGCGCCGTCTGGGGAGAAACTCGCGCATTCCCGAATTATTCGATAGCTTTGAAGAAAACGATTATTTTTACTTAGTGCAAGAATACGTTAAAGGACATCAGCTCAGTAAAGAACTCACTGCGGGCGATCGGTGGAATGAGAAAAATACCGTTGCTTTGTTGCGAGAAGTTCTGGAAATATTAAAATCAGTCCACCAAGAAAATATTATTCACCGCGATATTACACCTTCTAACTTAATTCGGCGTAAAACAGATCAACAAATTGTTTTAATTGATTTTGGGGCAGTCAAAGAAATCGGCACTTTTACCTCTAACTCTACAGGTGAAATATTCAGCTCGCAGGCGATCGGCACCAGGGGTTATATGCCTGCCGAACAACACGATACGCGGTCTCTGCCGCAACCCTACAATGATATTTATGCAGTAGGAATCATCGCGATTCAAGCCCTCACCGGGCGGCGTCCCACCAATCTGCCGCAAGACCCCGAAACTGGTGAAATTGTCTGGGATTATTTAACATCTGAACCTGTTAGCTACAAGCTCAAAAATATGTTAACCAAGATGGTGCGTTTCCACTTTCAAGAGCGCTACCAATCGGTTGATGAAGTTTTGCAAGACTTGGATTTGTCGATCGTCGCAGGGCCCCAAGTACCCAAAACTTCGCGGAAGTTGCGATCGGGCTGGCGCGGGCTGCTGTTCGGAGTTGCGGGACTGGGCGCTGCATTGGCGATCGCATTTTTAATCCCCAGAATTTCCCCGCCACAAACGGTGGCTGTACCCTCCCCAGATGGTGTAAGTTCTGGCGAAAAACTCCTAGTGCAAACCTCGCCCCTTTGGTCAAAACAAAGGGGAATTAGTGAGTTGGCCGACTCAAATTATCCTGATGCTTTGAAATTGCTCAAACAGTCCTGGCGAGAAGACCGCAGAGATCCAGAAACTTTAATTTATATCAACAATGCCCTGCTGAAGGCAATAAATGCAGAATATTACACGATCGCGATCGTTGTTCCCATCCTCAGAAATCCCGACGGTAGCATCGCTAACGCAAATTTAGCAGAAGAACTGCTGCGCGGCATTGCTCAAGCTCAAACCGAAGTTAATTTAGGCGCGATTGCTGCAAAAGAGCGCAATCAAGACTTTCCCGGTCAAGAATTTATCGAACCGAAATCTATTAACGGTAAAGGTCTCAGAGTCATCATTGCCGATGATGCAAATCTCAAGTTAGAGGCAATTAAAAGGGCAAATTCTTTAGTCGCTCAACCAGATATTTTAGCAGTTATCGGACACTATGCCAGCGAGATGACTTTGGCAACAGTAGATATTTACGATCGCAATAAATTAGTCGCTCTTTCTCCGGGAAGTACCACCGAAGAACTGACGCGAAAACCTCGAAAATTTTTCTTTCGGACTGCTCCGACAACTAGCATCGAAGCTGAAGCTTTAGTAAATCAACTGCTCTCGCTCGGTGAGAAAAAAGTTGCAGTATTTTACAATCCCAACAGTCCGTTCAGCGCTTCTTTGTGGGAAGAATTCAAAAAGCAATTTGAAGCGCAAGGAGGAACGACTATCAGGCTTAGAGAGTTTTACGACTTATCTAAAAATAATTTTAACGCCGAAGCCGCAATAAAAAAACTTGAGAAAGCCGGCAAAATAGCGTTACTTTTAATTCCCGACGGTCAAGTCACTAATGCCCAGCCAAATGCGATCGATATGATTAAAGCTAACAACGATCGCCATTGGATTGTCGCGTCTTGGGGACTCTACGATTGGAGAACTTTAGAAGCTGCCAAACAGCTAAAGTCTGTCGAAAAACTAGCTATATCTGTGTTCTGGCATCCTTTAACCAGTTTTGACAAAAAATTTCCTCAAAATACTGAAAAGTTGTGGGGAGGCCCGGTAAATACTCGATCGGCTTTAACCTACGATGCAGCCCGCACGCTGATTAAAGCCCTAGAAATGCAGCCAGAACCAACCCGCCAAGGAATGCAACAAACCTTAGCCGATCCAAATTTTAAAGCCGAGGGAGCCACGGGTATAATTGAGTTTGACTCAAAGACCGGCAATCGCAAAAACCCTCCTAAAGGAGTGGCGCATATTGTTCCGTGTGCTAGAGAACAGTTTGGAGTTACATTTGTGCCGATCGAATTTCCCACAGCCGCAGCCGCAGGTTTAAAGTGCGATTGAATTGATATCTTGTGGCATTTTCCACAAACCTTACAAGAAAATTTCCTCTTTGTGGAACAGGCATCTTGCCTGTTGTTAAGAATGATGCAATTTTAAAGTGCGATTGAATTGATATCTTGTGGCATTTTCCACAAACCTTACAAGAAAATTTCCTCTTTGTGGAACAGGCATCTTGCCTGTTGTTAAGAATGATGCAATATGTGGGAAGAATTGATATCTTGTGGCATTCTCCCAAAACCTGCAGAGGCGGGTTTTACCAACTATAAATTGCTTAAAATCAATAATCTCATAAACCGGCCCCCACCCGACAATAAAAATCTGGATAAAGAATTGTGCAAGATGTGCGAGTGAATTGATATCTTGTGCCGAACGCAACCATCCGCCAGATGTTTCAATCCTACGGCCGACTATTGCCACAGGTGCAACATATCAATTTATTAGATATATTAAACAAGGTTAGTTTTTTTTATAATAACGCTTATGGCTGTCAACTTCGCTGCCTCCCCCGCTTCTAGTCTCCGACCAGAAGCCCAGAATATCTCAGCACTCAAACAAGTCTTTCAGACAATTGATGCCGATAGCTGTCCGGGTTCCTATAATTTTCATATGCACACAGTCTACTCCGACGGGCGATTGCAGCCAGAGAAATTGATGGAACAAGCCATAGCCCGCGGTCTCAAAGGCTTAGCTATCACCGACCACCACAGCACCGAAGGCTACGTTAAAGCTCAAATTTGGCTGGATAATTGGAAATTAAACCATCCTGACAAAAATAGCGAAGCACCTAGTCTCTGGACAGGCGCTGAAATTAATGCCGAATTGCTCAACAATGAGGTACACATTCTCTGTTACGCCTTTGATCCGCAACATCCCAGTCTCCAACCATACCTACGAGGTAAAAGCACTGAAGGCACTTATTGTTATTCAGCAGCCAGGGTAATTGAAGCTATTCATGAAGCAGGAGGTTTAGCAGTTCTCGCACATCCTTGCAGGTATCGATCGACTGCAGATAAACTAATCCCAGAAGCAGCCCGTTTTGGCATTGACGGTCTAGAAATTTACTATGCTTACGGTAATCCAAATCCTTGGAAACCGAGTCCCAAACAAACTGCTTTAGTGAAAGATTTAGCAGAAACTTATGGTTTGCTGGGAACTTGTGGCACGGACTCTCACGGGCTGAGTCTTCTCGTCCGAATCTAAATAGTTCGGAAATAACAAGTGCTTTATCCTGTCATTACCAGTCTAAGCGTTAGCGGATATATCTCTTATGAAAGCAATCATAATGAGCCGAAAATAAACAGTAAAAAAACAGTTTCTCAGGTCATATTAGACCTCTTGCAAAAATCCTTTTCCTCAATTGATGGGACGGGCTCTTCGGCCCATCCCACAAGAAAAAATAACTCTTGTGGGATGGGCCGAAGAGCCCGTCCTAATTATTTTTGCAAGAGGTCTATTATGTCCGCTAAAATGACTACTATAGCAATCCTAAATGATTCAGATAAATTTGTAGGGGTAGTGCTACCCCTACTCCCCGTGCCTACCCCCTATCTATAGGGCAACCACGGGGAGTAGGGGTCGGATTGCCCCTACAATAATTATGAGAATGATTTAGGATTGCTATATAAAATTGTTTGGTAGTGAGGACTTCAGTCCTCATAAAAGTCTGTGGACTGAAGTTTTCACTACTTGCCTTATAAGGGCTATTTTAATGGACATGATATCATTGCGATCGCCAGGATGAGCTTTCGCCTTCCCAAAGAAAGCAATTGCTTTCTTCAGGTAATATTTTGGCAACTCCTAGAGACATTTCTCCCTAAAAACCAGTCGCCCTTCTACCGTTCGGGGAACAACTGACAGGCCCTATTAGTTGGCTGATTTGCCCAATCCAAGCGAGAATTCCCAAATCGATCCATCCAACCTTCCAAATAAGCCCGATTAGCCTTTCTTTCCTCTGGATCTGATGTATTCATTGGATGAGGTGCTAGACCGAAAATAGTCGCCGTCGTCACGCAAAACATCGACTTTTGAAAACTCTGGCAAATTTGCACCCGCACATCGTCTTCACCGCGACAGCTAGTGCGATAAACTTCGTGCAAATACTCCGGCAAATAATGACGCATATCTTGCATTAATTGAGTTGGCGGAATCCCTGCACCTCCAATCGGTAAAGGGTCAGCAAACAAAGCCCCGTAGGCAAATTCTCTTTGTTCTTCCGGGATTTGATGAGCTTGAGCGTTGTAGGAAACTGTACCAAAAAACGCAGTGCCCCGAAAGAAAATTGACTCTACATAAGGCACTGCTACATCTGGTAAAAATGTTAAGTTAGCGCTCGCCGGAATGATATCGTAGACTTGAGGGCCAATCTTGACGCTGTAGGTAATTGGTAAACTGGCGGCGCTAACCAAACCTGCTAAGACAAAATCAACTACTTCTGCGATCGACTTAATTTTACCGGCTTCGTAGGCATCAGATAAGTCTATGAACAAATCGCTCATTACCCGCCAAAACTGACCGAGACCGGTGTAGTAAGCCAGCATCCGCACTTGTTCCGGCAAAAAATTAGGAAATGCTTTGTTGAGTCCCTGCATGAAAAAATTGCCTTTCAGTTTAGCAGCGATCGCCTTTTCGACCAAACTGCTAAATTCCGGGGTATCCAAATAAGTGTCAAAACCCCCGCCGCCGTGCCACAGCATAGTTTTCATAACATACTCAGCATACTCAAAATTTATGCGATCGTGCCACAAATAGCGCATTAATTTGGGCAGCGTTACCTCTCCGTTGAAATATTTAAAAAACGGGAAAAGCACTAAAAACTGTTCTTCTGCAATATAATTGAGATTGCGAGAATAGGCATCGAGAACCACACCGTAACTCTTGAGAATGCCGACAACTTCTACTACATTTTCCGCCGATTCGGGAAGCAAAGCTTTGCCTGATTCCAAGAGGTCAATGTATGCGGATAGGGGATGGGAAGAGGGTTTTAATACGGTACTTTTCATTCTTATTTAACCTTAATTGAAGGAAGGAACGACAAGGATTTGAACACGGATACACTGATGAATGGAATAGGTAGGGACACGGCAGTGCCGTCTCCCTACAGCCGTCTGCTGTATTTCATGGGATTGAAAACTGCCATAGGACTAAAGTCCGATGCTACTGAGATGTTGCACCATTCTCAATTAGCCGTAGGGGCGGGTTCGCCAACAGCCTTAAAGCTTGCAAATAGGTTCTATAAACCCGCCCGACCCCCCGAAAAATCCTCTTATTGAGATTGCTGCAAGATGTCCGATGCTACGAACCTAGGTCATATTTTATTTCAAGTTTTGAGCGATCGCTTTAACTTGCGGTGGCACATTAGCAACCATTCCGATCGCAGTTTTTTCGCTCAAAGCAACTAAAACTCCCGGCTGCACTCCCATGATTGCGATAATTATGGCTAAAACCAGCGAAGGGATGCGATCGCGCCAGCGGACTTGGGGCAAATTTTCCACCACATCCGAAAGGCGGCCGAAAAAGGCGCGGTTGACCATAAGTAAAAAGTAAACTGAAGTTAAACCAGTGCCGATCATGCAGAGCAAAGTTTGCACCGGAAACACTGGCAAACTGCCCCGAAATATCAAAAATTCAGCAATAAATCCAGCCAAACCGGGAATGCCGGCACTAGCCATCACGCCGAGGATCATTAAACTGCCAATCATCGGCAAACCGCGATCGGGATTGAACAAACCTTTGAGCACATCGATGTTGCGGGTGCCGGATTTTTTGTAAACAACGCCGACACTCAAAAATAGCAGCCCCGAAATTAAACCGTGGCTAACCATTTGCAAAACTGTTCCCAGCATACTAATCGGAGTAGCTGCGGCGCTAGCTAACAAAATGTAGCCCATGTGAGCGATCGAACTGTAAGCTACAATTTTTTTCATATCTTTTTGGGCGATCGCGCAACTCGCCCCGTAAAGCACGCTTACCACCGCCCAACTCGCCAAAGTCGGCGCCGCCACCGCCCACGCATCTGGAAACAAACCCAAACCAAAGCGCAGCATCCCATAAGTTCCCAGCTTCAAAAGCACCCCCGCCAGCAGCACCGAAACCGGCGTCGAAGCTTCTACGTGAGCATCCGGCAGCCAAGTATGAAAAGGCACCAAAGGCATCTTAATTCCAAAAGCCAGCAACACCCCTGCCAGCAAAACAATTTGCCTTACCAAAGGCAATGGCAATCCTCCTTGCAAATGCGATGCGCCCGCTGCACCAACCATATCGAAACTAGAAGCACCACTAAGCCAACCAGTCCCCAAGAAAGCAGCCAGCAGCACAATTCCCGAAAATGCAGTATAGATTAAAAACTTAGTAGCAGCATAACCCCGGCGCTCGCCTCCCCAAATCGCAATTAACAGGTAAAGCGGAATCAATTCTACCTCAAAAAACAGGAAAAACAGCAGCAAATTTTGAGATAAAAAAGCCCCTGTTACGCCGCCTGTAATTAACAGAATCAAAGAATAATAAAGTCGAGGTCTGCGGATCGACTCATCCGTAGCGTAAATAGCTAGCCCTGTCAGCAGAGTATTTAAAATTACCAAAGGCAGAGACAAACCATCAACGCCGAGATTGTAATTCAATCCCAAAGCATCTATCCAAGGGATAAATTCCGAAAACTGCAACTGACTGGTACTGGCATCAAACTGAACTGCCAAAATCACCGATAGAATAAAAGTTATACCCGCAATGGCGATCGCGACATTCCGAACTATTTTAGAACTGATCGCACCGGGCCAGAGCCCAATCAGGGCGGCCGCCAACATTGGTATCCAGATTAAAGCACTGAGCATCAATTAAAACTTTCCTTTATTACGCAGTTTTTAGAACTATATTTAACATTAACGCAAACCAACTGCATAAAAAAGCGATCGGCTGATTTTCTTGTTAACATAGATTCAAATGTCTCTGGAATCCTCCTATGACCTCAAGTCTTACCGATCGGGAAGATTTGCAAATTCGATCGGCCTATCCTTCCACCAGGCTAACAGTTGCCGACTTAGAACAACTGCAAGGTATACTCTCGGAAGCACATCTAGACTACCAATTAGAACTCGTAGACGGGAAGATTATCGTTAGGGGCCCATCAGACATTGTATCGAGCGAAATTGGGGCAGAGTTTGGCAGTCTTTTGCTTAACTGGGTCAAACCTCGCAAACTCGGACGAGTATTTGAATCTAGCGGCGGGTTTATTCTCCCCAATTCCGATCTGAGAGCTCCTAATGTTTCTTTTGTAATAGCCGATCGCCTCAAACAAAGCAAAAGGTATTTTGCCGAACTCGTTCCCGACTTAGTTGTAGAAATCAAATCTCAGTGCGATCGCCTCAAACCCCTGCGAGAAAAAATTCTATCATTCATCGAACTCGGAGCAAAAGTAGGAATATTAATCGACCCAGACAAGCGCACAGTAACAATTTACACTCCGACAGCCGAGCCAGTGGTATTGAGAGACGGCGACATGATTTCAATTCCCGAACTTTTGCCCGGTTGGGAAGTTGCGGTGACAGAATTGTGGCCGATCGATTTTGAGTAAAACTAAATAAAAAAGCAGACAAACCCAGAATAAAATCATCTGCGTTCATCTGCGTTCATCCGCCCTCATCTGCGGTTGAAAATTAAATAACATCAGACAAAAAGCAGACAAACCCCGAAAAATTCATCTGCCAATCTCTGCAGTTTAAAACTGCCAAATAATCAACGCTAGCAACACAGCAACCCCCGTCGCAATAGTCAACACATAAAACTGCGACTGACCGGTGCCACTGTACTTCAACCCTTCACCGCTGAAAATTGTCGCAAAACCAAACAAATTCACCGCCCCGTCCACCACATACCTATCAGTCCAAGCGCTGATTTTAGAAATAAAAGCCACAGCCCAAACGACAGTCACGCGGTAAACTCGATCGATATAAAAATCGTAAGCAAACAAATCCTGCAACGCCGGCACCGGCAGCCGTACCGGTCGAGGTAAAACCCCGTACCAATAAATCGCTACCCCAACCGCAACGCCTATCAACCCAGATAACATTAACAGCGGAAGATGCAGAGTCTTCAACAGCAAATTTAAAGTATCAAAATCCCCCGTTTCCGCCCCAGGCCCAGTCCAACTAATTAACAATTGCCACTGCTGCAACATCCAAGGCACTAATAGCCCCATTACGGTCAAAATTACCATCGGCAAAGCCATCTGCCAACCAACTTCTGGAGCTCTGCGAGTTTTCGGCTGCGGTTTTCCAGCAAACACTAAACCGAATATGCGAGTTAAATTTAGTGCTGTCAAACCGTTAACTAAAAGCAGCACTATTACCAGCCACAAAGGCAAAGTCCAAAAACCGTTGAGCCAGCGCCGCATCGCCCAAAAGTTGCCCAGAGGCAACAGCGCTACCATCCCCGCAGCGCCTACTAAATAAGCCGTAGTCGTGGCAGGCATCTTCGACCACAACCCACCCATCTCTGTTAAATCTTGAGTGTTAGTTGTGGTAATAATTGACCCTACGCTCATGAATAATAGGCCTTTGGCGATCGAGTGCGCGAACAGCAACAGCAAAGCAATGTCAACTTGATTTAGCCCCACGGCGATAAACACCAAACCCAAAGATGCGCTGGTAGAATGCGATAGTGCTCTTTTGATGTCGATTTGGGCGATCGCCACCAAGGAAGCGCCAACAGCCGTCACCGCACCCAAAACCACCAACACCGCATCGGCGATCGGCGAAAGCGCTAAAACAGGCTGAAGTTTAATCAAAACATAAGCCCCAGCGCCCACAACTACCGTATTCCGCATAATCGAAGCCGGGTTGGGCCCTTCCATCGCCTCGTCAAGCCACAAATGGAAGGGAAATTGAGCGCACTTGGCCGTAGGTGCAGAGATTAAAGCCAAACCTAAAAAAGTCGCCACTACAGGAGACAAAGTTGCAGTTTCAGCCCATATTTCCAAATCGGAAAAATTCAAACTTCCCGCTAAAGTTGAAAGCGTCACTACTCCCATCAGCAGCGGCACGTCTCCTACACGCTTGGTTAAAAACGCATCTCTAGCGGCTGTTACTACCAGCGGTTGAGCGTACCAAAACCCGACTAGCAAGTAAGTTGAAAGCGTCAGCACTTCCAACAAAGCGTAAGTTAGAAGCAGCGAGTCGCTAATGGCAATGCCGCTAATTGCCGCTTCAAAAAAACCCATCAGCCCAAAAAATCGAGCTAGCGCCCAGTCTTTTTCCATGTAGCCTAGAGCGTAAATTTGTGCTAGCAAACTCAGAACACTAACTAACTCCATTGCTCCCACGCTGACGGTGGAGATTTCTATTGCAAAAGACAAATCTAAATCGGCTGCTTGCACCCAGTGCACGAGCAACTGTTGGGGCGGTTGATCCCAAGTCGCTGTAAAAATAACTGATCCGTGTATGAAAGCTAACACCGTCATCAGCAAATTGAAGTATGCTGCAGGTCTCGGGCCTGTTCTGCGAACGGTGCCCGTAGACCACGGCAAAGTTAAAATTGCGCCTATTAAGCCATATAAAGGTACCCACCAACAGGCTTGGAGGAGAAATTGAGTCATTTAATTTATCCCTTAAACTTCAAATTACTGGCTGCCTTTATAGCTGGTAAAAGTATAGTCATTTATAGGCATGGGAGGCTTCAAGCCCCTCCCCCTTCACTTTTACTTTGAGCGGATTAACCCGCATTGGCCCAACTACGCAGCTCCCTATCCCATCGCTGAACGCATTTGGGATTGCTTTTCTGAGGATGTTGTACGAAGCGTTGATATCAGAATTAATTAACTGACCAGTCGATGTTTTGTACAAACCTCGCTTAATACGCTTACCAGTAAACATTGGCTCTTTTTCTGTTTTCCCGTAGACAGGGATTGGGTCTAGACCCACGAAGTTGGCCCGCGATGTGTAGGATTCTTCCTGCACAATTACATTGATTCCCGCCAACCGAGCTTTGTACTCCAACATTTCAATTAATCGAGAGTGAGGAATACTAACAAAGTTTTGGTTGGTTTGCTTCCCTAGATCAATTTCAGTTTTCCACTGTGCATTCTTGCCAATTACTAGCGTCCCAATTTGTTTGGTATTTAAAATCGCAACAATCACACGACTAACATGATGCAAGTAATTATCAACTTTTTGATGGCGACAACGAGTTAAGCGCTGAATCCGGGGTGAAGTTTTGCGGTTCCCTTTTAACTGGGATTGTAATCGGGATTTGCGTTTGTTATAGAACTGGTTAATCGATTTTAATGGTCGCCCGTTAATCAACAAAGGGATAAATCCCGGTTGATTTGAAGTTAACGCCACTAAATTATCTAGTCCTAAATCAATACTAGCTACAGAGTTGGCATTGCTGATGGTGGACTCCGGTTCATCATAAATTATCTCAATTACATAGGAATCACATTTCGGAACCAGTCTAACTTGACAAATCTGGTTGGGATTGAGTAGGGTTTTAATTAAAAGTTCAGTCCCCGAAAGTTTAATGATTCCTTTCTTCAACTGTTTACTACTAATCGCTTGAATCGTGTAGACGAGAAGGTTTCGCCCTTTAGTCTTATCTTTGTACTTTGGCAATTTTGGGCGACCCGTGAATTTTGAAGAGTCAGCTTTGTAAGCTTTAACGGCTTCAAAAAACGATTTCCAATTCTTGTCTAACACCATTAAGATTTGCTGGCTTACTTTGGCAGGCAAAGCCTTGTAAACTTCATGAGACTTCATCAATCGGTTCATTTCGTTATAACTGACATAACCCCACCCATAAATAAAACTCTGACGAATGACGTAATGGGCGGCATTGTAGAGGTTTTTGGACTTGAAAGCTAGTTCGTCTATTTGGGCGAAACGGTGTGACGTTGATTTAATGATGTGCCTCTGTGTTAGTTGCATTTGAGAGTTGGGTTTTTTGGGCTATGCGTATTCCTTGTTCAACACTCACAACAATAGAATACCATTATTGTTTATAATTGCTTATAAACTCCATGAAGTTTTACAATACAAAAACTGTCGCGGGCGATCGCGCGATACCCTAAAACTTTCACTAAACCCGATCGTATAGCTGTGGCAAAATAATTTGCACCCAAGATTCACTATACATTAAATCATCAAAACTGAGAATTCTCTCAAGATAAAATTACCTCCTGAGCAGGCGAGGCACTCAAAGAAACAAATGCCTGCCGATGGGCAAAGACTGCCTTTTTTGCCGATTTCCCTGCGATCCCCCTTTGGGAATCCCCAAGTTTCCCGGCAGTGACTCAGCTCCGGCTTCACATACCGAACTCTACTTTATGAGTATTATTACTTACTTTAATCCCCCTTCGCCGTCGGCTTCTACCCCTCTCTATATTAAGATTATTAAATAAATATTAAATTAGTTTAAGTAACATAAAAAATTTTAATTTTTGTTATTAAACATTATGATGTTAGTTTATATTGTCAAGGTGGACAGCTTCCCCTATTCTTATAGGATAGGAAGCTTTACACTGCCTTACTAATAAATGTGGGCCTCCCCGTCCAAATTTTTAGATTTCTCAAAGATTTGTAACGGTAATTTCGCTCATCCTCAAAGGAGATTCAAAAATGTCAATTGCCGTGGGAATGATTGAGACAAAAGGTTTTCCCGCTGTTGTGGAAGCTGCCGATGCTATGGTCAAAGCTGCCCGCGTTACCCTCGTGGGCTATGAAAAAATCGGCAGCGCCCGCGTCACCGTAATTGTGCGCGGCAACGTGTCGGAAGTCCAAGCCTCAGTCGCAGCAGGAGTGGAATCCGTCAAGCGGGTGAACGGCGGAGAAGTCGTCTCTACCCACATCATCGCTCGCCCCCACGAAAACCTAGAATACGTTCTGCCGATTCGATATACAGAAGCAGTAGAACAGTTCCGAGGCTACTAAGTTCTTAGCGCACAAAAATTTCGTTAAAGGAAAATTTGTGCGATCGTCAAAAATTAACTGTTTAGTTCCCCAAATATTCAATCAGGAGTAAAACCAATGGCAATTGCAGTTGGCATGATCGAAACCCTAGGCTTCCCCGCAGTGGTAGAAGCCGCTGACGCGATGGTCAAAGCAGCCCGCGTCACCTTGGTAGGCTACGAAAAAATCGGTAGCGCTCGGGTTACGGTCATTGTAAGAGGAGATGTCTCGGAAGTGCAAGCTTCTGTCGCCGCCGGAGTAGAGTCAGTGAAGCGCGTTAACGGCGGACAAGTGATGTCCACCCACATTATCGCCCGCCCTCACGAAAACTTGGAGTACGTACTGCCGATTCGCTACACCGAAGCTGTAGAACAGTTCCGTGAAGGCGTGAGCGGCATTCGCCCCCTCAACAGATCATAAGATAGGCTCACGGCTGTTAGGGGCGTTTGGTAATTAAAAATTAAAAATCGCGCTGTTTTTGATTTAGCATTTTTAATTTTTAATTGAGGTGGGTATGGGATATTGGTTATTAGTCATGAGTCATTAGTCATGAGTCATTAGTCATTAGTCATGAGTCATTAGTTACTAGACGAATAACTCTAAACGGCGGACAGCGGACTGAGCAAAGCTAATAAAAAAAAGACAAGTGACCCTGTAAAAATGACAGTTACCAATTACCTATTACCTATTACCTAAAATGCAAATGGCCAAAGTTCTCGGCACAGTTGTCAGTACCCAAAAAGAGCCGACGCTGAGAGGATCGAAATTTCTACTGCTGCAATTCATCGATGAGGAAGGTTCGCCAGTTCCCGGCTATGAGGTAGCCGCTGACTGTGTGGGCGCAGGTATAGATGAATGGGTTTTAGTAACCCGAGGCAGCGCAGCCCGGATCGCGCCCGGAAGTGAAAACCGTCCGATCGATGCTCTAGTAGTAGGCATTATAGATACTGTCAATGTAGAAAACCGCCTCATTTACAGTAAAAAAGACGACCCGTACGGCTAGTTGGCAGTTGGCAGTTGACAGTTGGCAGTTGGCAGTTGGCAGTTGATAGTTGGCAGTTGACAGTGAACAGCTAACAGTGAACAGTTGACAGTGAACAGTGAACAGTTGACAACTAACAACTAACAAAAAATTTTTCAGATTAGGAGAACTTAATTTATGGCAGTCCGCAACGTTGCGGCTCCCCCGACGCCTTGGTCGAAAAACTTGGCTGAGCCCAAAATTCACGACACCGCCTTCGTACATTCCTTTTCTAACATTATTGGGGATGTGCATATCGGTTCTAATGTGATGATTGCCCCCGGGACATCTATCCGCGCCGATGAAGGCACTCCTTTTTATATCGGAGAAGGAAGCAACATTCAAGACGGAGTAGTGATTCACGGCCTAGAACAAGGCCGAGTCACAGGAGACGACGACAAATCCTATTCTGTGTGGGTGGGGAAAAATACTTCCCTCACCCACATGAGTTTAATTCACGGCCCTGCCTACGTGGGCGAGAACTGCTTTATCGGCTTTCGCTCTACGGTGTTCAATGCCAGAGTGGGCAACGGCTGCATTGTCATGATGCACGTACTAATTAAAGATGTGGAGATTCCCCCCGGTAAGTACGTACCTTCGGGAGCCATCATCACTAATCAGAAGCAAGCCGATCGCTTGCCTGACGTTCAAGATTCTGACATTCAATTTGCGACCCATGTCATCGGCATCAATGACGCTCTGAGAACGGGTTATCGCTGCGCTGAGAACATCGCCTGTCTAGCACCAATTCGCAACGAGCAAACTAAAAACCCAAATATGACTCAAACCAAATATTCTACCAATGCCGGCACCCAATTGAGTTCAACTCTTGCCGATAGCATCCGCAATTTACTAGCTCAAGGATACAGCGTGGGAGCCGAACACGCCGACGCACGCCGCTTCCGTACAGGTTCTTGGCGTACTTGCGGCCCGATTTCCTCAAAGCGCGACTCAGAAGTAATCGCGGCTTTGTCAGCTTGCATGGCCGAGCACCAAGGAGAATACGTCCGCTTGATCGGGATTGACACCAAAGCCAAGCGCCGCGTACTAGAAGAAATCGTCCAAAGACCGGGAGACAACGGCTCTAACGGTTCTAACGGTGCGAAAACTCACCAATCTAACGGTAAAGTTGCACAACAAGCTTCAAACCACAATAGCGGTTCCGTGTCAAGCGGAAAATTGAGTGCCGAAACAGTGGCTCAGGTTCGCGGCTTGCTAGCTCAAGGCTACAAGGTGGGGACGGAACACGCCGACGCGCGCCGCTTCCGCACCGGTTCTTGGCAAAGCGGGGCTTCGCTGCAAGTGAAAAACGAATCTGAGGCGATCGCCGCTTTGGAAGCTGTGATGAACGAGTACCAGGGCGAGTACGTGCGCTTGATCGGGATTGACCCGAAAGCTAAGCGACGCATAGTTGAAGAAATTATTCAGCGTCCTGACGGCCCGGTTGGTCAATCGGCTAAGCCGGCAGGAACATCTAAGTCGGCAGCAACATCGGGATACAAAGCAGCTTCGACTGGTTCGGCGAGCAGCGGAAGTTTGACCGGCAAGACGATCGACCAAATCCGCAACCTGCTTTCCCAAGGCTACAAAATTGGCACGGAACACGCCGACGCGCGCCGTTTCCGCACCGGTTCTTGGAGCAGTTGCGCCCCGATCTCATCCAACCGCGAATCGGAAGTGATTTCTGCCCTCGAAAGCTGTCTCAAAGAACACAGCGGCGAGTACGTCCGCTTGCTGGGCATCGACTCCAAGGCCAAGCGCCGGGTACTGGAAGAAATTATCCAGCGTCCTTAATTTGCTAGGTAATTAGCTTGTTTCTCCCGTTAAGCCCTCGCGCTGGGGCAAACGGGAGAAACCCCAGCGGATTGAAGTTGGATTTGAGATAGTTAAAAAGCTCGATTGACAAATGTTGGTCAAAATCTAGAATCTTCTGAAAGTTTCTATAAAACGTTAAAGCATCAAGCTTCTCAGTATTAGTAAATTATCGTTTCTTAGATTGACATGGTTAAATTTATCAGTCGAGAAAACCCATAATTTAAAGTCGTTTTATCGAAAAAAATAGCTCCTTTCATGGTGAAGTCGAATGTATTTATCGCCACTGCAATTAAGTAGCAACTCTCAGATTTTGATGAGTGGCGATGTAGTTGTGAATGAGGGTGCGGCGATCGCCCCTGGAGCAATCCTGCAAGCAGAGCCCGGAAGCCGGATCTCGATCGCCGCCGGTGCCTGTATCGGTATGGGAGTTATCCTTCACGCCCGTGAAGGTACTCTGGAAATCGCGGCGGGCGTTATTCTGGGTGCAGGAGTGCTGGTGGTAGGTGCGGGAACGATCGGGGAAAATGCCTGTATTGGCGCCGCGACGACGCTAATCAATCCTTGTATCGACAAAATGCAAATTATGCCAGCAGGTTCTCTAATGGGAGATACCAGCCGCCAAGTCGCCGCAGAAGCAACCGCAACAGAAGCAACCGCAGCAGCGCCAACAGCAGCGCCAACATCACCAGAAACCCCCGAAGCCACTACGCCACCAGTCGATCGACCGATCGAGCCGATCGAGCCGCCACAACCCGCCCAAACACCGCCTCAAACTGCGCCGGAGACTGCCCCAGACCCGCCGGAATCCACCGCCGCAGAGCCGCCCCAACCAGGGGAAACGCCAACTATTCTGTACGGTCAAGCTCACATCAATCGGCTGTTGGGGACGCTGTTTCCGCACCGGCAAGCTTTTAATCGATCGGAGGAAAACGGCCAAACTCTATCGGGCGGTACCGGGTAGCCGTCATTTCGGCAAAAGCCAGCTATGCTAAAGGCAGAAAGATCAAATATCAATAGGTAATCTCATATTATTGGTAGCTCAGCAATTTGTCAGGCCTTGCAGCAGCAATCAGTGTTTTGTAGCTCGTGCAGTCTGTCTTCTCATCTGAGAAACTATAAACTATCAACAAATTTTTATTTTGGGAAGTTTCTAAGGGTAATAGAAGATGGACGGACAAACAGATCGTAACAGTCACGAAGAGCGATCGCAGCGCCAGGAATACTTCAAAGACACTGCTTTGGGTTTGGTATCCACCAAGAGTTTTCCGGCAATTGTGGGGACTGCTGACATGATGCTCAAGTCGGCAGGAGTGATTTTAGTAGGATACGAAAAAATTGGTTCCGGTCACTGTACCGCGATCGTCCGGGGCAGAATTTCGGATGTGCGTTTGGCTGTGGAAGCGGGAGCTCAAACTGCCGAACAGTTCGGGCAGTTTGTTTCTAAGTTGGTGATTGCTAGACCTTTGGCTAATTTGGAAGTGGTTTTGCCGATCGGCTTTCGGCTGACTGAACTTTCGGAAAAAGGCAGTTATTCTCGGCTTAGCAATCAGGCGATCGGTTTGCTCGAAACCCGGGGATTCCCGGCAATGGTCGGCGCTTGCGATGCTATGCTCAAATCCGCAGACGTACACTTGGCAGCTTACGAGAAAATTGGCGCCGGTTTGTGCACGGCAATTATTCGCGGTGCCGTTGCAGATGTAGCAGTGGCCGTAGAGGCAGGGATGTACGAAGCTGAGAGAATTGGCGAGTTGAACGCGGTGATGGTAATTCCGAGACCTTTGGAAGATTTGGAACAAACTTTACCTCTGGCGAGTTGCTGGATCGAGCAGCGTAAACCTGTGATGATGCCCGTGTCGGTTAAGGAAAAGGAACAAGAATTGATCGAACTTCCAGATTTGGAGAAATTGAGAGTTTATGTGGAAGAGGAAATCAATCGGTAATTGGTAATTAGGCAACAAAAGTTTGTAGAGACGTACTGCCGCAAATACTGAGACGAAGTTTGTCAAAAAAATATAGAGTTTACTCGGTAGGACTGCTGGCAACAATTTATACTGAGTAGCGGCCTCAAACTTAATTGGGCGATCGAGCCGATCGCCGCCGCATCAAGAAACCCAGAGCACCAAGTAAAACTAGACTTTTGAGATTAAGTCGATCGGGTAAACAATCGAACTGACTAATAAGTAAGCTGTTGTGCATTTAAATTGTATATTTCGAGTCCCGATCAAAAATCGCCAAATCCTCTCCCCCTCTCCCCCTCTCCCCTTCTCCCTCTCTAATACCATAGGCAATCTAGATGCAACACAGCTTAACTCCAGCCGAGGCGCAGAGCCTTTCAACAGGATTTAACTACTGTTAAAATAAACCCAAAATCCTGTATACGGTAGATTGCCGGGAATCATTCAAGAGTTACTCTGACCCCAGGTGGATGCTCTTCCAACAGATGAACGGCCCTCTAACTCAAAACTGACTGCACAGGAATCAACCCCCAGAATCAAGCAATCCTGAAAGTTGACCTATGAACCTCAAACAATTTTACAAGCGCGGTTTGCACAGCGCCAAGAAAGGAAACTATGAAGCGGCACTTGAGGACTTCGATCAGATACTGCAAGTCAATCCCGCCGATGCCAAAGCCTATAACAATCGCGGCTTGGTTTACTATTACATGAAAGACTACCAAAAAGCGATCGCAGACCTCAGCCAAGCCCTAGATATCAATCCTAACTTCTTCGAGGCTTACTTGAATCGAGGCAATGCTTGGCGTCATCTCGGAGAACACGACAAAGCCATTGAAGATTTAAACTGTGCTTTAGCAAATAAGCCTAACAGCCACGCTATCTACAACAACCGGGGACTTGTACTTGCTAATTTAGGAAATTACGAAGAAGCAATAGAAGACTACAATCGAGCTCTATCTATCAATTCCAACAATTATAAAACCTATTACAACCGGGGGCGCGCTTACTACCTTTTGGGAGAAAAAGAGGCAGCAACGGAAAACTTTAACGAAACGCTGCGGTTGAATCCTAGATATATCAAAGCTTACATAAATCGAGGTCTCTGTTACCACCAACTAGGAGACAATACGCAGGCGATGGCCGATTACAACATTGCACTCGCCATCGATCCACAAAATATTTATGCCTATTATAACAGAGGTTGCGTTCGCTATAAATTAAAACAAATGCAGTTGGCAATTGAAGACTTTGACAAAGCAGTGGAACTCGATCCGAACTATGTTAAAGCTTATCTCAACCGGGGTTTAGCGCTGTATAAACTTGGAGATGTGGCGGCAGCAAATAAGGATTTTTACCACGTAATGTGCATTAATGCTGAAGCTTATGTATACTACCAAGCCCAGCGGTGCACGCCGGATATTAATTCGTACTTCAAAGAAGCGCCGCAGGTGGAACTTAATAATGCTGTAGAATACTACAACACAACCTTAAATACGATGTCAACTTCCTTAAGTTCCGCAGCATTAAACGCGGTTTGGAATCAAGAAGATTTAGAGAACAGAGACTCGATTATCTGTGAAAGTGAATTTATTAATGATTGATTTAGTCAGTAGTCATTAGTCCTTAGTTATTAGACTTATTGCATAAATCTTTGAGCGACTGGGAAACTGCTGATGCAACGCAGAGGCATTTAAATATACTTTGTGAATGTATGCAATTCCAGTCTAATGAGTCAGCAGTCATTACTCATTCGTCATTAAGTAGGTCATCCCAAAAAAACAATACCTCAGAAACCCGGTTTCTGCGTATATTTATCGTGAGTCGTCGCAAAATCTTCTAGAAACCGGGTTTCTCGCCCCCTGCGTAAGCCCTGATCAAGAGGTTTTTAACGCAGATTGGGTAGGAGTTAAAAATTAAAGTCCTTACTGCCAACAAACAGTAAGGACTTTAATGATTTATTCCTGAGTGTTAAGGACGAACATCCTTACTAAACAGGTTAAATACTTGCCATCACTTCACGCGCTGCCGCCAAAGTTCGATCGATATCTTCGTCAGTATGAGCCAAAGAAGTAAATCCCGCCTCAAACTGCGAAGGAGCAAGATAAATTCCGTGCTCCAACATTCCCCGGTGAAAGCGGCTGAACTTCGTCAAATCCGACTTCTTCGCATCCTCGTAATTGTGAACCGGGCCAGCCGCAAAAAACAAGCCAAACATCCCGCTAATTTGCCCGCCCCAAACCGCGTGTCCCGCTTCCTTAGCAATTTTTAGCAATCCGTCAGACAGTTTTTTAGTAATCTTATCCAACTGTTCGTAAGTGCCGGGTTTTTGCAGCAATTCCAAAGTCTTAATCCCAGCAGTCATCGCCAAAGGATTTCCCGAAAGCGTACCCGCTTGATACATCGGCCCAGCAGGAGCCACCATCCCCATAATATCCCGCCTTCCCCCGTAAGCTCCCACCGGCAAACCGCCGCCGATAACTTTACCCAAAGTAGTCAAATCCGGCGTGACACCGAATCTTTCCTGAGCTCCGCCGTAGGCGATGCGGAAACCGGTCATTACTTCATCAAAAACTAACAAAGCACCGTTATCTTTAGTAATTTCCCGCAAACCTTCGAGAAAACCTGCATCCGGGGTAATAAAACCGGCATTCCCCACCACTGGTTCCAGAATTACGCCTGCTATCTCGCCGGGATTTTCGGCAAATAAAGCTTTGACTGCTTCTAAGTCATTGTAGGGAGCGTTGAGGGTATTGGCAGTAACGGATTTCGGGACGCCTGGAGAGTCGGGAAGGCCCAGAGTTGCCACGCCGGAACCGGCTTTTACCAAGAACATATCGGCGTGCCCGTGATAGCAGCCTTCAAATTTAATCAGTTTATCGCGTCCGGTGAAAGCTCGCATCAGCCGCAAAACGGCCATACAGGCTTCGGTGCCGGAGTTGACAAATCGCACCATTTCAATGCTGGGAACCGCATCAATGACCATTTCGGCGAGTACGTTTTCCAACACCGATGGTGCGCCGAAACTCGTACCTTTTTCTAAAGATTCGTGCAAGGCTTTGATGACTTCCGGGTGGGCGTGGCCACAGATGGCTGGGCCCCAAGTGCCTACATAGTCAATGTATTGGTTTTCGTCAACATCCCAAATGTAGGCTCCTTTTACCCTGTCAAAGACGATGGGCTGTCCGCCTACGGATTTGAAAGCGCGGACGGGGGAACTGACGCCACCTGGCATCAACTTCTGGGCTGCGGCGAAAATTTCTTCTGATTTGGTCGTTTTCAAGGTTGTGGAAACCAATGTTTTCTCCTTAGTGAACGTCTGTTGTTGGTAGAATAATTTTATAGCCAGTTCAACATAAAGGTTAGGTCGATTCAAGGAAACTATTCTAGTAGATTTTAGGGTACAAACCAATGAGTAGCAATACTAGGTGGGGTTTTTTAGGCTTTGTCGCACTAGCACCGTGAAGCGAAGCTATCCCGTAGGGAATCGCCCTAAAATGTAATTTTTTGTAAAATAGTTCTTGACAATTTAGCCATCACTTGCTCAATCTTCTCTCTTCCTCTGCGTCCTCTGCGTTCTCTGCGGTTAATAAAAAAAACAATCTCCGACAGGAAAGCGTTAATCTATATTACCAAGTTGAAATAAAATTATGTCTACTACTGATTTATCGAGTTTGAGCCGATCGATCCCAATTGAAAAGATCCGTTACGACGATCGCGGTTTAGTGCCTGCGATCGTCCAAGATTATTTGGACGGTACGGTGTTAATGATGGCCTGGATGAATCGGGAGTCGCTGCAAAAAACGCTCTCTACCGGGCAAACTTGGTTCTGGAGTCGTTCTCGCGCTGAATTGTGGCCCAAAGGCGCGACTTCGGGACACGTTCAAAATGTCAAAGGGCTGCGTTACGACTGCGATAGCGATGCTTTGCTGGTGACAGTCGAACAAGTCGGAGATATTGCTTGTCACACCGGAGAAAGAAGTTGTTTTCACCAAGTTGATGGGGAAATTTCACCGCCGCCAGGGGATATGTTATCTCAATTATTTGCGGTAATTTGCGATCGGCGCGACAATCCTAACGAAAGTTCTTATACTTGCAAGTTGTTCGAGGGCGGCGACAACAAGATTCTCAAAAAGATTGGCGAAGAGTCGGCGGAAGTTGTGATGGCTTGCAAAGATGACGACAAAGAGGGGATTGCTGGGGAAGTTGCGGATTTATTTTATCACGCTTTGGTTGCTTTGGCTCACCATCAAGTTGATTTAAGAGCAGTTTACCGCAAATTGGGCGATCGACGAAAATAAATTAGTTATTGGTTATTGGGCATTGGGCATGGGGCATTGGGCATGGGGCATTGGGCATTGGTAGCAGCAACAAATGACTAATGACTAATAACTAATGACTAATAACTAATGACTAATGACTAATAACTAATGACTGCTATTTTTCAACATTCGATCGAGCTTTTGCAAAATAAAAATAGCCGCGCCCACACTCAAAGCCAAACCCAACCAAAAATTATCTGCCGCCCATTTACCTCTATCCAAAGCCAAACCCCCCAGCGGCGGCCCGATTAAATAGCCGATCGCCCAACACTGAGAACTAACCGCCAGATACACGCCCCGCAAAGACTCTGGCGCTAAATCCACCACCAAAGCAGAAGCAAAAGGCGTATAAGCAACAGTCGCAACCGACAAAAAGCTCAAGCCTAAAACAGCTAACAATAGATTGCCAGTTGCAGCCATTCCCGTCAAGCCGATCGCGATAAATCCCATTCCCCATAGCAGCGCAGAAATCATCAAAGCTTTTGGATGGGAAAACCGCTTCAAAGCTTTAACAACCGGCAGTTGCAAAGCCACAGTTAAAAACGTGCTAAAAGCAAACAAAACCGTAATTGTACCTGTTGAAAAGCCTTTTCCCGATGTCCCCACCGCGACAAACTTGCTAAAGTACAGCGGCATGGTGGTTTGGATTTGGGAAATATATAATGTGAACAGGGTATTTACTAAAGCATAAACTAGAAGACTGCGATCGCTCAGCGCCACCATCCAGCCATTTTCCCGATTGTTTTTGCCTCTATCCGCTGAATTAGCTGGTTTGTAGGTTTCGGCGATCGCGATCGCAACTACCGCAAACAGCACTAAAAACGAGATACCATCAATAATAAAGAGCGATCGATAATTACCAGTTACCTCAATCAACAAACCGCCCAAAATAATCCCAACTTGCAAACCCAAATTATCAGCAAGCCGCGTCAAAGCAAAAGCTTCCTGTCGCTGTTCGCCCTCGGTTAAATCGGCCACCATCGTCTCCGTTGGAGGCCAATACAAACCCACGCCAAAACCCATCAGTAAATTGCCCGCAATTAAGCCTGGGAAATCATTAGTCCCCGCCAGTATAAAAGAAGCGGCCGCCGAAATAATTGTCGCCAGCAATAAAGTTCGCCGCCTTCCCCAAAATTTGGAATCGCAAAAAGAACCGCCCAAAATTCTGCCGAATATTCCTGAAACTGAACCGCTACCCAAACCAATCCCAACAGCAGTAGCAGATAAACCGACGCGATCGACAAAAAATATCGGCGCGTAAAATAAAGTAAAACCCGTGCCGCTTTGGGAGAGGAATCTGCCGGCGGCAAGAATCCAGACTTGAGGGGGGAGACGGGGCAACCAAGAGGATAATTGAAATTTAGGCATATATTATTTATAATAGTCGGCGGTTGAAACCGCGTCTAAACTAATGAACAGTCGGCGGTTGAAACCGCCTCTACACAAACGAAGTCCGCCTTCGCGGACTCAAGAATTAAGCAGGTATTAAAGCAGGATTTGGTATTATGGAGTCAAACCCAAACTTAACCTTACTTGTTCGCGAACTTCGCGACAAAAATTTAATGCTTCGCGCGCTGTATCTTTATCAGCCGAAGCCCCCGGATAGCGATAGGCAACGGAGAAAGCAGTTAACGCTAAAAGTTTTGTGCGAAGCTTATCCCACCCAGGCTCAACGGGCAACAGCAAATCTAACAAAACAGTCAAATTATGCGTTCTGCTGAAAGAAATTACTGCTTCCTGCAAACGCGCTTTTAGATATTTCTCGGCACACTGTTGAGCGTGAAAACACGCCGCATCATAATTTGGAGATTTTCGCGCTCGCAATTCCCGCAAAGCTGTATAGCAATCCTAAATCATTTGTAAAAATATGTAGGGGTAGTGCTACCCCTACTCCCCGTGCCTACCCCAGCCAAGGCGGGGCAACCGGGCGTGGGTTTTGCCCCTACAAGAATTACACGAATCATTTAGGATTGCTGTAGTAAAATCGCCCTCAGCTTTATCAACCCATTCAAGTGTGAGCGGATTCATAAATCACCTTTCCTTTCTCGATGATTTCCCGCAAAAATAAATCATTCCAAGCTAGACGTTGTTCAATTTCCGAAGGAGTTCGCACTAACAAATCTACAGCAAAGTTTGGCTGAGTTTGATTTAATATTTCCCAAGTTTTACGAAGATTATTACCATCCGAAGATAAAACTACCAACATATCAACGTCCGAATCTTCTGTGGGATTTCCATAGGCGTAAGAGCCGAACAAAATTATTTTTTGCGGTTTGAATTTATTGGCTATTGCCCGACTCAATTCCATGATTGTGTTCATTTCAATCATTTGCTAACATTTTTAATATTTTTCAAATCCACTGTAATAATAACACATGAAATTTCTGGAGTCTCTCCCTCCAATGAGTAATTATCAAGAGATTTTTGACGATCGCCATAAATTTTAAACTGTTGCTGTTGGCTCGCCCGTTGGCGTTAGCGAAGCGATCCGAAAAAAAGCCATCGAAGACGAACACCCGCCAGCTTAACAATTCTTCTCAGTTAGTTACACAAAAGTTACCATTAATTTAAAAATACTTAACACGATTTTAGAAAAAAGTTAGTTAAACTCTAGAAAAGGCAGAAGAAAATTTTAGAGGGTCTAATTATATGACAGCTATTACAACATCAAGAGTAGAATCAATCAAACCGCGCTGGCAAGCAATTGTCATGGTGGCTCTAATTTTCTGGCTCAGCGTTAGCCTGATTTTGGATCTAGTAATTATGCCGAGTCTCTACGTATCGGGCATGACGACATCACCGGAGTTTGCAACAGCCGGGAATTTAATGTTCTGGGGATTCAACCGCGTTGAGTTAATCTGTTCGGGCCTGGTGGCAACGGGTTTGATGGTTTTGAGCAATTTAGTCGGTGACTTCGGCAAGCGCAGCCGCACAGCAATCTTATTATCATTGGTACTTCTGGCGATCGCCCTGATTGACACCTACGCCCTGACACCCCAAATGAGCGCCTTGGGAATGCAGCTAAATCTGTTCGATTCCGCAGCAGAAGTGCCCGCCGGCATGAATCTACTGCACCAAGGCTATTTTGCCTTGGAAGCGCTGAAGTTGGCTGTCGCCGGTACGCTGCTGGGCTGGTGCTACCAAAACCAAGTTTAATCGACAGAAGGCTAAGAGGTTGAGTTGAGAAAAAAAACTCAACCTGCAGCGGGGGGCGTGAATTCACGCCCCCCGCTAATTTTTTAAATTTTAACGATCGTAAACACCGGATTTGATATTCATCGGCGTTAATCTGTGTTTATCTGCCCTCATCTGCGGTTAAAAAAAGAGAATTTCTTGGGCCGCAGATGACAAGGGATTGACGCTGATTCACGCAGATGAAGAGAAGAGTGATAGGAATAATCTCCGATGCTAACAGATTTGATATAACAATACTGTCAAGTTTCCTGAACCCGCGCAAAAACGGATACTTGCGAACGACTCCTCCCGTGGAGAAAGAAAAATTTTAGACTCTTGTTCAAACTCCCAGATTCATCTGTAGAGTAAATCTAAAATCTAAAATCTAAAATCTAAAATCGACTAACGGCACGCCCTACTCGGAGGTTTCCGGTAAATCTGCTTTTGGCCACAGCAAGCGCAAGCCCATCACCGCAAATCCGATCGCTGCGAGCCCCTTTACCAGTCGTTCCGGCAACACCTCTGCCGTGCTGAAGCCAATGCCCACGCCGATTAAACTCGCCAGAAGCAGCGCCGACGCCGTACCAAAAAATACAGCCCGCGGCGAGTTACAACTACTGCCCAGGGCGATCGCAGCTAATTGACTTTTGTCTCCCAATTCTGACAAAAACACTGTAATAAAACTGATTCCCAAAAGTTGCCAGTCCATATTTTTTTCAGTTCTTAATTAGCTCTTGTAGAAATCTACGACTTACCGACAGGCAGACAATTAACCCAGCACTTCCCACAGCAGAACCGCCGAAATCCCCAGTAAAATCACTCCGGCTGCTCTCTCCAAAGTTCTCGGAGCAATCCGACTAGCCAGCCACCTTCCTAGCAACACCCCCAGCAAACTGGTTGCTATCAAAGCCGAACCCGCACCCGCAAAAACGATCCAAGGATTTCGAGATTCAGCCGTCATCAGCAAAATCGCGAGCTGAGTTTTGTCTCCAATTTCAGCTAAAAAAATAGTTGCAAAAGTCGAAGCAAAAATTGCCCAGTGCTTGGGCTTCAGTTTCTTTTGTTCCTGACAAATATCGGGATTTACAGTCACTGAGAGTTCAGCGGGCTCCGGGGTTAAAGCAGCACAAATCTCAGTAACCTCTTTTATTTGTAGTTGTACCTGTTGTGGCAAATCATAATTGAGGTTTACTGAGTCAGAAGCAGACAAGCTTGGCGGAACAGAATCAAGTTTCACGGGCAATGAGTGCTAAACGCTATTTATTTTTGACTTGTACTTTTGATTCTAACTCTCTCGGTGCCTGCTTTTACCAAACCAGGGTCAATCGATTTTAGATTTTAGATTTTAGATTTGAGATTTTAGAATTGAAGCATTAACCCCACGGATAAATTCGGGGGGCAAGTTTTATCGGATACAGGTTTTTTATTCCTCCAGGGATGAATCACGTGGCGGGTATCCTAGATGCTTTCGGTCATCTTTTTCGCCGAAGATTTCAGCAACTCATTCCTGGAACCACTCACCGCGCCCAAAAAGGGAGACAACCCCCCAGATTTATCTGTCGAGTCAATCTAAAATCTAAAATCTAAAATCTAAAATCTAAAATCTAAAATTGACTGACTGGCTGGTTCATGTGCCGTAAGTTCGATCGCCCGCATCTCCCAAACCAGGTACAATAAAGCCCTGTTCGTTGACTATTTCGTCGATCGTTGCCGTGTAAATCATCAAACTCGGGTACTCTGCACTCAGCCTCTTCAAAGCCGGAGGAGCAGCCACCACAGAGATAATCCGAATCAAGCTCGGATCAATTCCCCGTGCAGTCAATTCCTGCATAGTCGCTATAATCGTCCCGCCAGTCGCCAGCATCGGCTCGCTAATTATCACCCGCGTTTGCGGGATAAACTGCGCCGGCAATTTGTTCAAATAACAAGTCGGTTGTAGCGTCTCCTCATTTCTTGCCATGCCGAGGTGGTAAACCGACGCCAGCGGCACAACCGTCTGAATTCCTTCCAGCAGTGCCAAACCCGCCCGCAAAATCGGTACCACAACTAACGGAGCTTCCGGGTTGATAAAAGTCGCCGGACATTCCGCCAAAGGGGTCTGCACCGTTGTTTCCACTGTCGGCAGCCATTCTCGAATCGCCTCGTAAGCCAGCCACCTTCCCAATTCTGTCATCGCAGAACGAAAAAGTACCGAGGGGGTGGCGCCGTCGCGGGCAACAGCCAGCCAGTGTTTAATTAATGGATGCGGAGGAACGTAAACGCGCAGTTGCAGGGACATTAGGAAATTGGGGAGATTGCTAGGTTTGAGGGATTTTATGCGGTGCGATCGATCTTCTTTGAGGGCTTCGCCAACGGGCGATCGATCGCTCTGTGCAACTTATCACATCCTTGAGGGCGCATACAAGCCAGAGATTGAGAATCGACCGAAGAGCACTATTTTTAAGATTGCCCTCACAGGCTCAAACCTCCGCCGGAGTGCCGGACTATTGCGACAACCACCAGCCGTCGGTTAGAACTGACATCTTGCACCATTATTAATAAGCCTTTCACGGGCGGGCTCTATGCCCACCCCACAAGAAAACTCACTCTTTGTGGAACAGGCATCTTGCCTGTTCTTGAGAATTGTGCAACATATGAGTTAGAACCCATTCGCCGATCGACCTCCATCAGCTTATTGAAATATTTTTCCAATAGTATTGACATTAATTAGCAACAAGGCTATAGTAATTTTTAGTGTTCTCCTCTCAAAGGATCGGCAGACGGGGGCAGTCGGCAATGGTAGACTGTTCCCGCATTTTTTTGGGAAGCAGGGGCATTGGGCGTTGGGCATCGGGCAAACAGGGCATCGGGCAAACAGGGCATCGGGCAAACAGGGCATCGGGCATTGCCGAACTTCGGTCTTGTTGACATCCGTTACATCCGCTACATAATCCGTTGCCGAACTTCTTGCTTCTGGAGCGATCGACTGTAAAATCATAGAAATATTAAGATTTTTAACCCAATGTCAGCTCCTACCCAATCCCAGTTATTTTCTCCCAACTCCCGCCCTACAGAGCAAGAGTTTGATGTAATTGTCATCGGTTCCGGCATTGGTGGACTCGTGACAGCCACCCAGCTAGCGGCTAAGAAAGCCAAAGTTTTAGTGCTCGAAAGCTATACAATTCCGGGGGGTAGCGCTGGATATTTCGATCGAGAAGGCTACAGATTCGATGTCGGCGCCTCCATGATTTTTGGCTTCGGACAGCGTGGCACCACCAACCTCCTCACCCGCGCCCTGAAAGCAGTCAACGTCACCTTAGAAACCATTCCCGACCCCGTACAGCTTCACTATCACTTACCCAGCGGCTTGGAACTTGAAGTTCCCCAGGCTTATGAGAAATACTTGCAAGAATTAACAGACAGGTTCCCTCACGAACGCGAAGGAATCCACAAATTTTACGGCGAATGCTGGAGCGTCTTCAACTGCCTCAACGGCATGGAATTGCTATCCCTAGAAGAACCCGGATATCTGGTTCGAGTCTTTTTTCAGAATCCTTTAGCCTGTTTGGGATTAGTAAAATATCTACCTCAAAATACTGGCGACATTGCGCGACGCTACATAAAAGACCCTACTTTGCTGAAATTTATTGACATGGAATGCTACTACTGGTCTGTAGTACCCGCAGACTTGACGCCGATGATTAATGCCGGAATGGTATTTTCCGACAGACATTACGGCGGCATCAATTATCCCAAAGGCGGAGTCGGTCAAATTGCCCAAAAATTAGTAGAAGGATTAGAAAAATGCGGCGGCAAAATTCAATACAAAGCTAAGGCGAAAAAAATTATAACAGAAAACGGCCGCGCTGTCGGAGTCGAGCTAGCAACCGGCGAAGTTTACCGCGCCAAGCGGATAGTTTCTAACGCCACGCGGTGGGATACTTTTGAGAAATTGCTGCCCGCAGAAGAGATGCCCGCTAGCGAAAAGAAATGGCAGCAGCGCTATCAAAAAGCCCCCAGTTTCTTGAGTTTGCATTTGGGAGTGGAAGCAGCCGTAATCCCTGCGGGTAGTGCCTGCCACCACATTTTGTTAGAAGATTGGGACAAAATGGAAGCGCCGGAGGGAACTGTTTTGGTGTCCATTCCGACCGTGCTCGACCCGGATTTAGCTCCCGCAGGATATCACATCGTTCACGCTTTTACTTCGAGTTGGATGGAACAGTGGGAAGGACTTTCGCAGCAGGAATATGAGGATAAAAAGGAAGAGGCTGGAGGGAGAATAATTGAAAGATTAGAAAATATTTTTCCCGGTTTAGATGCCGGTTTGGATTATATGGAAGTTGGGACAGCGCGTTCTCACCGCCGCTTTTTGGGGCGCGAAGATGGAACTTACGGGCCGATTCCGCGACAGAAGTTAATGGGTTTGCTGGGAATGCCGTTTAATCGAACTTCTATGCCTGGTTTGTATTGTGTGGGTGACAGTACGTTTCCCGGACAGGGTTTAAATGCGGTGGCGTTTTCTGGGTTTGCTTGCGCGCACCGAATTGCGGTTGATTTGGGTTTTTAGTGGTCGTGGTAGGGTAGGGTACGTCAGATTGTTCGCTTGAAATACGAGAGAAAATGTAAGACAAGGCTTCGAGGGTTCCTACAAAAAGACTAAAAACCCGGTTTCTGGATAGAAACCGGGTTTTTAAACTGAAAATTGGCGTTTTCCATTCTTTTAAGAAGTTTACTGGTCGTAGCTGCCGCCGACGCCGATTTGGGTATTGTAGATTTTGGCATTAGTGATGGTCATATCTTCCATTGATGCGCCGGATACGTCAGTGGTGTTAATGATGGCCGCGGTCAGATTTGCCCGATCGAGGTCTGCGTCATTTAAACTGGCATTAGTCAGAAAAACTTGGGTTAAGTTAGCACCCGTCAAGTTAGCACCCGTCAAGTCCGCGCCTTCGAGGTTGGCACTAGATAGGTTTGCGCCTCGTAAATTTGCTTCTCTCAAATCAGCACCAATTAAATGGGCTCCCATTAAATCTGCTCCTGACAAGTCGCACTTAAAACATTGCCCGGTTGACAATAACTGTTGGACGTGAGCGGGATTTTCAGCGCGAGCCGGGCCAGCCAACAGTAGGGGAGTAATTAAAAAAGTAGCGGCTAATAGATTGCGTTTCATAATCCCTTTTCCTCACAGACTCTGTATTCAAGTTCTTGTCTTGATATCTACAATCTTACCACGGTTGTTTTCGGAAGTTGCGATCTAATTCACACATTGGCTGTGATATCAATTGCACTCAACAACGCATACATGGTCTCGACCAGCTTGCAAAACATAATTTCGCAAAACTTAACACTGCCTAACTTAATTCAGTGCCTTTTTGTAGTAACATTTTCTAGGTTAACCCGGATAGCCAACCGATGCGTCTTTCTGAAGATGGAGATGATTCGCAATGCTATGGATGATTTTAGCTGCGATCTTATCGCAAAAAGTGGGAGCATCTCATATTTGTAAAAATACTTCTTCTGGCTCCTTCCTTCTTCTGGCTCCTTCCTTCTTCCTCTTTCCTTCTTCCTCTTTCCTTCTGCCTCCTGCCTTCTGCCTCCTGCCTCAAAACTCCAATTTCTAGCTTGGCTGCAAAGGTGAGATGCTCCCCAAAAAGTTGACAAAAAATACCTGGTTTTTAATAAAAGTGTCACGAGACAGAAAATTTAATTTAAAATAAAGATAAGCTTATAACTTTATAGGTAGAGGAAAAGCAGTCACAGCCCCGATCCCCGGCCCAAGCTCGGCTGCATTTTTAACAATAAATTTTAATTAGGTCTCAGCAGCGCCGTAAAAATCCACCTAGTGCTTGGAAATCAGCACTTTTTTGGAATGTCGCAGAGTCTACGCGATCGCAAAACTCAATTAAATATGCTCAAAAACGATTCCTCCAAGTATCTGCCAACCTTAGCTCAAGTAATAGACCGCTACCCCTTGACAGTTGCGCCCGATACCCCACTAGCAGAAGTAATTACCCTGATGGGCCAACGGCGCGGAATTTGCTCTCTAAACGCAGACATTCCACCAACCGATATCTATCAGCCACTAACAGAAATCGCAAATCCCCCCACCTCAAGCGCGTGCAGAGACGCGACAGGTATCTGCGTCTTTGTCGTGGAAAAATCACTCTTAAAATTATCCTCGCACTCGGCTCCACATTCTCACTTGCAAGGAATCTTTACAGAAAGGGATCTTGTCGATTTGATTGCCTCGGGCAAAAACTTAAAAGGTGTCACCATCGCAGAAGTAATGAGGCAGCCGGCAGCAACTCTGACAAAATCCGAGACTCAAGACATTTTCAGTGCCCTAATTCTCCTGGGGCAACGAAGAATTAAGCACTTGCCAATAGTGGATAGTGAAGGTCAACTCTTAGGAGTAATTACCCCGGAAAGCATTCGCCAAGCCATGCTGAAACCGGCAAATATCTTAAAAATGCGCCGCGTGAAAGAAGTAATGACCGCACAAGTCATTCAAGCACCTCGCTCCGCGTCAGTTATGAGTTTAGCCGAGTTGATGGCCGAGCACCGCGTTAGCTGCGTGGTAATTACCGAATCAACAGAATTATCGAGGGATTTACCGTTCCCGATTCCAGTAGGTATCGTCACAGAACGGGATATTGTGGAATTTCAAGCTTTAGATATAGATTTGTCGCAAACGATCGCCCAAACTGTGATGAGTACCCCCTTATTTAGCCTCAAGCAAGAAGACTCGCTGTGGGTAGCTCATCAGGAAATGCACCAGCGTTTAGTCCGCAGGTTGGTAGTAACGGGGGAACAGGGAGAACTCCTGGGAATAGTTACTCAAACCAACATACTGCGCGTACTTGACCCGATGGAAATGTCCGGGGCGATAGATATTCTGCACGATTCAGTGGCAGAAAGGACTAGGGAATTGCAAAAAGCGATCGCATCCCTCAGCTTGACTAACGCCAGATTAGAAAGCGAAATTGCTACCCGCGTTAGGGCCGAGGCCAGACTCCACCTTTTAGAATCTGCTGTAGTGAACGCTAACGACGCAATCGTGATTATGGATGCCGGAGACAGCGATATCTCCGACCCCACCATCATCTATGCCAACGAAGCTTTTACCCAAATGACGGGCTACCTACCCGAAGAAATCATCGGACAAACCCCCAGTTGCTTGCGCGGCCCAGAAAGCGACCCCACCCAAGTCGATAAAATTCGCCGTGCTTTCTCTCGCCGAGAACCCCTACGCCTAGAATTGATTAACTACCGCAAAGACGGTTCAACTTATTGGGTGGAACTCAACAGCGTACCTATTGCCGACACCTCCGGGAACGTTACCCACTGGGTGTCGGTGCAGCGGGATATTAGCGATCGCAAGCGCATGGAACAAGCATTTTTTGAAGAAAAAGAACTCGCTCATGTTACTCTACAATCGATCGGCGATGCCGTAATCGCGACAGACGCCGACGGCTGCATTTCCACCCTTAATCCAGTTGCCGAAACACTTACTGGTTGGTCTACATTGGAAGCTAAAGGTTTGCCCCTCGCCAGCGTGCTGAGAATAGTTGACGAAACTACCCGGCTGCCGATCGAAAATATCGCCGAAATCGCTTTGTGCGAAGGTCGGATTGTTGACCAAGGACACAACAGCTTGCTGATTGCCCGCAACCACACCGAATTTGCGATCGACCACTGCGTCGCCCCCATCCACGCCAGCAGCGGCAAAATTGTCGGGGCCGTCGTTGTGTTCCGAGATGTCACCCAAGTGCGAACTCAAGCGCGGCAACTCACCTGGCAGGCAACTCATGACCCTCTGACGCAATTAGTCAACCGCCGGGAATTTGAGTACCAGCTAGAGCACGCCCTACACGGCGCTCAAGGTTACGGGCAAGAACACGTGATGCTTTACCTGGATCTCGATCGCTTCAAAATAGTTAACGACACCTCCGGTCATGCTGCAGGGGACGAACTGCTGCGCCAAGTCAGCCAGCTATTTAAAAGCAATATCCACAAAACCGATATTTTGGCGCGTCTCGGCGGCGATGAATTTGCTGTACTCCTGTACAATCGTCCCGTCGAACGAGGATTGAACGTTGCTGAAACGCTGCTGCGAAGCATTCAGGGATTCCGCTTTGCGTGGCAGGACAAAACTTTTTCGATCGGCGTCAGTATCGGTTTGGTCGCAATCAATCCCAAAACAGCATCGACATCTGCGATTTTGAGCGCGGCCGATATGGCCTGCTACGCTGCTAAAAATAAAGGTCGCAACCGGGTACAGGTTTATCAAGCAGGCGATCGAGAATTAATCAAACAGCACGGCGAAACCGAGTGGGTGGTGCAAATTAATCAAGCATTAGAAGAGAATCGCTTTTGCTTGTACTCTCAGCCGATCGTACCTTTGCTCAATTCTCCAACCACCGGAACCCACTGCGAAATCCTCCTGCGCCTCCGGTTGGAAACTGGTGAGTTGGTGTCGCCGATGGCGTTTATTCCGGCGGCAGAACGCTACAACTTGATGCACGCGATCGACCGCTGGGTAATTCGTACTTTATTTAGCAATTTATCTAAAATTTTCACGGCCAATTTATTAGTCCAAGACCCTGGAGTAGGCAGCGATAAAATAGTTACCTTCCCTGCTTGCTCTCTTTTGTCTAATCCGCAATCCTTATTTGGCAAATATCCCAGCATTTATTCAATCAACCTTTCTGGGGACAGCCTCAACGAAGAAAAGTTTATCGAGTTTATTCAGGAACAGTTTTCCATCCATCAAATACCGCCGCAAATAATTTGTTTTGAAATTACCGAAACCGTGGCGATCGGTAATCTCAGCAAGGCAGCAAGCTTGATTTGGCAACTCAAGGAACTAGGCTGCCAGTTTGCCTTGGACGACTTCGGCAGCGGGATGTCTTCCTTTGCTTACCTGAAAAGCTTGCCGGTTGATTATCTCAAAATAGACGGCAATTTTATTAAGAATATTGTCGAGAATCCTATTGATGTTGCAATGGTGGAAGCTATTACCAAAATCGCTCACGTCATGGGAATTAAAACTATTGCGGAGTATGTTGAGAATCAAAAAATTATGGATAAACTCAATGAACTTGGGGTAGATTACGCTCAAGGTTATCATTTGGGCAAGCCTCAACCTTGTAACTTCACATCTCCGATTTTAGAGGAAGTTTTGGGGGAGTTTCCTGTTAATTCTTTGGCTTTTGAGGCGAAGCTGGCTTGTTGAAGAAGGAAGTTCGGCAACGAGCAAGCAATGGGATTTAACGGATTTAAGGGAGGGATGTTGAGGGAACAAGGAAAAGGAGATGTTAAGTTGTGATCTCAATTCCCCATTCCCCATTTTCCATTAGCCATTACCTTCTACAGTAGTTTCCGCCGCTTCAATGTACTGACTGTCTAACAGAAAAGCACCTTTTTCAAAGCGAATGCCCCAATAATTGCCGGGACGCCGATCGATCACAACGCCTTCAGCGCCGATCGCAATTAAATTCGCAGGCCGCAGCATCGGCATCGGTTCGGCAGTTTTGACGTAAGGTGGCATAGCCACAACTCGGACTTTTTGACCGATTGTAAATTCTTTTTCCATGAATTTTATTCCCTAAAAAACACGCTAATCAATGAATTTTAACAATAAATGTTTCTGTTTGATGGATTGATGAGGGATGATAATAAAATGGAGAAGTATGAAGCGTAATTAAGGGAATAATCGGCCCAATTATTGATATTTTAGGCTGCCATCTTCGTTATATTCAAGTTCATAATATTTTCCCCCTAACTCTAAGTCATAAACACATCGTTGGTAGTTTTTGGCTCCCATATCGAAAGGGTTAGTCCTGTTCAATCTTGCCCATTCAGCTATCTTTAGCTGGTTAGTTACCCCTGAAGCATCGGCTACTGTTTTGACAATCCAATCAAACATTTTTTTCCTCTAAGCTGTATCTCACTCTACCTCTCTATATTAGCTATATATTCACCTATAGGCAATCAAACATTTTTTTCCTCTAAGCTGTATCTCACCCCTAACTTGGACGATCGCCCGTAACACCCCTGACCGATCGCGCTACAATTGTCTATTGGGATGAAAACGGCCGATCTAAAAGTAGGGGATAGTTGTTATGGCTACAAGTCGTCGCATTGAGCGCGTAGCTTCAATGATTAAGCGGGAAGTCAGCCTGATGTTGCTCAACGGCATTAAGGACGATCGGGTAGGTGCCGGTATGGTTAGCGTTACCGATGTAATTGTTTCGGGAGACCTTCAGCATACAAAAATCTTTGTCAGCATTTACGGTACTGATGAGGCAAAGGCCGAAACTATGGAAGGTTTGAAATCGGCAACTAGCTATGTCCGCAACCAGTTAGGCCAACGGGTGCAACTGCGCCGGACACCGGAAGTAGTATTTCTCGAAGACCGTTCCCTGGAACGCGGCGATAAAATGTTGATACTGCTGAATCAGCTTTCTGCCGATCGCAAACCGGATATTTTAGATCCCGATGAAGAATTCGCTGAGGATGAAAGTCCCGATTGAAGCGAGAAGGAAGAAGGAAGAGGGGAAGAGAAGGAGATAGGGAAAATTCCCAATTCCCTGTTTTGCCGATTCCCGATTCCCTGTTTGCCCGATGCCCGATGCCCGATGCCCGATGCCCAAATCTAAAATCTAAAATCTAAAATCTAAAATCGAATGATTGACAATCTTTCCTTACCAGAACTGGTGGCCCAGATGTTCGTGGTGCGCGCTTCTGGCTGCTTGTTCGACCACCAAATTCGCTATCGGGAATGGGAACCAACTGCTAGCAAACTCCGCTATTATCTGGAAAATTTGGGCGTCGGTGGGGTGATTTTGGTCGGGGGAAGTGCTGCAGAGTTGGCAGTTCGATCGCACCAATTGCAGTCTTGGGCTAAGTTTCCGCTGTTGCTGGCGGCTGATATTGAGGAAGGTGTCGGCCAGCGGTTCGCAGGGGCAACTTGGTTCGGGCCGCCGATGGCAATTGCCGAAGTGGCGCGGCACGATGCAGGTAAAGCCGATCGATATGCTGAACAAATGGGCGCTGTCACTGCGATCGAAGCTAGGGCGATCGGTCTAAATTGGATTCTCGCACCGGTGGTTGATGTTAACAACAATCCCGACAATCCTGTGATTAACGTCCGCGCTTTTGGCGAGACACCGGAAATTGTGGGGAAATTAGCCGCTGCTTTTATTCGCGGCGCAGGCCAACACCCGCTTTTGACTACAGCTAAGCATTTTCCCGGTCACGGGGACACGGCGGTTGATTCTCACTTGGAATTGCCGGTTTTGCCGCATTCGCCAGCGAGATTAGCCCTGGTTGAGTTGCCTCCTTTTGTTGAGGCGATGGCTGCTGGGGTCGATGCTGTGATGAGTGCTCACTTGCTGATTCCGGCTTGGGATGCGGAGTTTCCTGCTACTCTTTCTCGCAAAATTTTGATCGGGAAGCTGCGAGAAGAGTTGGGATTTGAAGGTTTGATCGTGACGGATGCTTTGGTGATGGGTGCGATCGCCAATAAGTACGGCGCTAATGAAGCTGCTGTTTTGGCGGCCCAGGCTGGTGCTGATGTTTTGCTGATGCCGCTTGACCCGGAAGGGGCGATTCTGGCTGTCTGCGAAGCTGTCACTCAAGGGCGAATTCCACTATCACAAATCAAGGAATCTGTCAAGCGAATTTGGAAAGCGAAAATAAAGGTGGGTTTGCCGATTTCTGACCCCCCCCAACCCCCAGGGCTGTTTCATTCTCACCAAAAACATGAATTTTGTAGGGGTAGTGCCCCCGTGCCTACCCCCGACCTAGAGGATTCGATCGGCAGATCAGACCAAGAGGACCGGCACGGGGGCACGGCCCCTACCGAGAATGAAAAAGCCCTGCCCCAACCCCCCCTTGCTAAGGGGGGGAGCAAGAATTTAGAATCGATCGAGTCGATCGACTTAGGTTTGCTGGCAACTCCCCAGGCAAGGGCCACTGCTGCCGATATTTTGCGAGATTCTTTGAAATTTGGCGGCAATCTACCTTTGCAGGTGGCAAAACCAGCAGAAAACCAGCTTTTGCGGAATTTGATTGTTGTAGATGATGTTTTGGGGTGCGAGTTTTTGGGAAACCACACTCCGGCGATCGCCCTTCCCGAACAGTTTGGTTACGAATTGCAACTGATTGACGATCGCACAGGGGCGATCGCTGATAATACAGGTGCAGAGCATTTTTCTCCGACACTGCTGCAAATTTTCATTCGCGGCAATTGCTTCCGAGGCAGTGCTGGTTTGACCGAAGCAGCTCAAGATTGGTTTAAGAAATTATTAAAAACGGGAGAACTGCAAGCCGTGTTAATTTACGGCAGTCCCTACGTTTTAGAGCAATTTTTGCCACACTTGCCTCCGAGTATTCCCTATGTATTTTGTTTTGGGCAGATGCCGGCAGCGCAATCTATCGTTCTAGAAGTGCTATTCGGCATTGACGCAAAGGGCAATGCTTGAGTTGCCCGACTTCGGAATCTTTCCTTTGTTGCTTGCTGCGTTAGGAGTGAAATTCATCAACCCGGTTTCTCGCGAGAAATTCTGCCTTTGGTGGCGAAGTATCCAGAAACCGGGAATTGGACGCGGGTTCCTAAGTTCTCAATAGAGCTTTCCAGCAGATCCGCCTGCTTGTGGGGAAAATGTGCTGCTTCTCCACATCCTAAGACAGATCCCATCACTTACTGATCGTTCCTATAATTTTTTTAAATTGACGGCAGTGAATTGTATAGCTGTATACGGACAAAATTTAACTTCCATATTCGTAAGTTTGGACTATATTATTACCAGGGCCATAAATTTTTTTAGTAAAACATTGAGGGCGCATTATGATTCACTCCACTATTCCCCAAATCCAATACTCTTTAGATGTGATCCAAGATGAAGCGCGTCACCTCGTCCACGAGGGCGTGCTGAGCCGCCAACAGCCTATCTACACGCTGTGCCAATTCATTCCCCCCCGGGAATGGGCTTGTGTAGAGTGCGAATTAGAAAAATGCGACTTCTTGCTGCGCGATCGCATCGCCGACCTGATCGGTTCTGAAAAATGGGAAAATGACTAAAGTTTGGTTCTCTTAAATTAAGTTGGCAAGTAAACTCCGGCTGTGTTAAAGACTCTTGATTCTTTAATACTAGGAATTTTCGGCGCGCAAATTTTCCAACTCGGCTCTGAGCGCTGCCATGTGTGCTGTTAATTCTTGAATCTCTAGCTTTACGTTAGGCTGTACAACCGACTCGGGAGGAGCATCAGTCGCTGCATCTGATTGCTTGGACGAGACAGATTCGCTGTCTGCATTCTCCCGATCGCCCGGTTGAGAGAAAATAGTATCTACAAAATTCCGGGCTTCTCGCTCAGTCATTTCTCCTTTTTCCAGCAGATCATCGGCTAGCTGGCCAAAATCTGACTTCAGTTTGTCAAGATTTTCTTCTCGCTTCAGGGGATCTTGCAATGTCTCAATTAAAAAGGAAGTTGCACCTAAAGTTAGGTGAAATCCTGTTTGCAGCATTTGAGGCAGGTTGTCGGGATTCATCTAAAAATGCCGCTAGAACGTTTTTCTGAGTTTTGGGTTCGCCAGTTGCTCCCAAGTGAGGGCGTAAAGCCGCTTCTTAGCGCGAAGATGCTGGCGTTGTGGGTCGCGATCGCCCCGATTCAGGAAATATCAGCTTTTGGGGGGACGTTTTGTCGTTGTGCCAATACTAATCGTATCATTACTTGGTAAATTAATAAATGTCAAGTGTAAATTTTTGTAACTACGAATCGAGACTTTCCCACTGGAAGGCTCAGTCTATTTGAGATTTGAGATTTGAGATTTTAGATTGAACAGGACTTAGGCACTGGGACTAAAAAAACCCGGTGGCTGATTACCCGTGCGTAAGTCCTGTTCAAGCCCGTTAAGGATACAGCGCTTCACCGGTGGAAGGGTCAAATATAAATAGTCGATCGAAGTCAAGCTGTACCGTCAGCCGATCGCCCGATCGCAAGCGAACACTCGCAGGTACTTGCACCTGTACAGTAGTTTCAGCGCTCCCCGAAGGCAAACTCGCCCGAATTAAAGTTTCTCGCCCCAGAGGTTCCACTACTTTTACCTCTAGATCGAGGGGGACTTTTTCTAATGCCCAAACATCGGTTTTCAAATCATCTTCTTCTACTGTTTGTGGCGTAAAGATTTCTATATTTTCTGGACGGATGCCCAAATCAAATCCTTGTCCTTCTCTCGCCTGCAATTTTTTCTGAATCGAGGGCGGACAGGCTAAAGCTTGATCTCCTACTTGAAAGGATTCGTTAGTATAAATTGCCGGCAAAATGTTCATGGCGGGATTGCCTAAAAATGTGGCAACCATGCGGTTAGCTGGTTTCGCATAAATGCTTTGCGGGTCTCCAATTTGTTGAATTTTTCCCCCATTTAAGACTACAATCTTATCAGCTAAAGTCATCGCTTCCACTTGATCGTGGGTGACGTAAATGGTGGTAATTCCCAGCCGTTGATGCAGTTGTTTGAGTTCTGCTCTAGTGTCATCTCGCAGTTGAGCATCGAGGTTAGAAAGCGGTTCATCTAACAGAAATACTTTCGGTTCGCGGGCGATCGCCCTTCCCAGTGCTACCCGCTGCTGCTGTCCGCCTGATAGCTGTTTGGGCTTACGTTTGAGGAGGTGGTCGATCGAGAGCGATCGGGCTACTGTTTCGACTCGTTCTTGAATTTTAGTCGGGTCAACATTCCGCATCCGCAATCCAAATGCCAAGTTTTCTGCGACAGTCATGTGCGGATAAAGCGCGTAATTTTGAAACACCATTGCTACATCCCGCTGTCTCGCCGGAATGTTGTTAACTAAATTATCTCCGATGTAAAGATTGCCGGAAGTGGCGGTTTCTAAACCTGCAATTGTCCGCATAATTGTCGATTTTCCGCAGCCGGAGGGCCCGACTAATACCCAAAATTCCCCGTCCGGGATTTTGAAGCTGATGTTTTCGATCGCGGTGACGTTTTGGTAGCGTCGGGTAATATTTTCTAAGCGAACATTTGCCATTTTTTAATTGTAATTGGTAATTGATAATTAGTGCTTTTTACCTTCAGCCTTCAGCCTTCAGAAAACTGTTCCAATTCTAAAACTGTGCGGTCTAATTCTTCAACTATAGGCGTTAACTCAGCTTTGCGGAATGCTTCTACTAAAGAACGATAATAGCTGGTAAAAGTATAGTCATTTATTGCATGACATGGGAGGCGCTAAGCCCCTCCCCTTTCACTTTTACTTTGAGCGGATTAACCCGCCTTGGCTGAACTACGCAGCTCTCTATCCCATCGCTGAAAGCATTTGGGATTGCTTTTCTGAGGATATTGTAAGACCCGTTGACATCAGAGTTAATTAATTGACCCACTGCTGTCTTGTACAAACCTCTCTTGATTCGCTTACCGCTAAATGCGACATCATCAGCGCCAGTATACCCGTACACAGGAATCGGATCTAGATTCAAGAAACTTGACTTAGATGTGTAAGATTCTTCTTGCACAATTACCTTGATTCCAACCAATCGAGCTTTGTATTCCAACATCTCAATTAATCGAGCGTGAGGAATACTGACAAAGTTTTGATTGGTTTGCTTGCCTAAGTTAATCTCATTTTTCCATTGTGCATTATTGCCAATTACTAGCGTTCCAACTTGCTGGTCAACCAAAATATCGACTATTAACCGACTGGTATGATGTAAGTAATTATCGATTTTTTGGTGGCGACAGCGAGTTAAGCGTTGAATACGGGGTGAAGTTTTACGAACTCTTTTTAACTGAGATTTCAACTCGGCTTTGCGCTTGTTGTAGAACTGGTTAATCGATTTTAACGGTCGCCCGTTAATCAGGAGAGGGACAAAACCCGGCTGATTTGAAGTTAACGCCACTAAATTATTCAGTCCTAAATCTATACTAGCTACGAATTTGTCGTCGCTGACGGTGGACTCCGGTTCATCATAAATTACCTCAATTACATAAGAATCGCATTTGGGAACCAGTCTAACTTGGCAAATTTGAGCGGGATTTACTTTGGTCTTTATCAAGATTTTCGTACCCGACAGCTTGATAATTCCTTTCTTCAATTGCTTGCTGCTAATCGCCTGAATCGTATAGATAAGAATATTACGACCCTTGGTCTTATCCTTATATTTCGGTAGCTTGGGACGACCATTGAATGTAGAGGAATCAAATTTGTAAGCTTTGACTGCTTCAAAAAACGATTTCCAATTCTTGTCCAATACCATCAAGATTTGTTGACTAACCTTGGCGGGCAAAGCCTTGTATGTTTGATGAGATTTCATCAAACGGTTTATCTCGTTGTAGTTGATGTAACCCCATCCATAAGTGAAGCTCTGACGAATGACGTAGTTGGCGGCATTGTAGAGATTCTTGGATTTAAAAGCTAATTCATCAATTTGGGCGAAACGATGCTCTGTAGATTTAATGATGTGCCTCTCTGCTAGTTGCATTTAAGCTTTCCATCCTTTAATTTACCTGTCTTTTACTCGACAACCGTGATAATATAATATTACTATTGTTTATAGTTGCTTACGAACTTAATGAAGTTTTACAATACCAGAGAGAACCCTCTTTGCCGCCTTTGAAGCGTTCCCAAACAGTATCTCCTAATTGACGGGAATCTTTCAGGATCGATCGAACATTATAAAGTTTATCAGCAGCCGAGACTAATCTGACCGAGGCAGAAGCCGTAGAAATGCGATCGATATAAGCTTGTTTTCGCTGTCCCCAAGGGGGTTTCGGCGTCTCGTCACTGTCGGTACAGCCGTCTACAATCGCTGTTACCGAAAGCATCCAGGATACCCGCCACGTGATTCATCCGTCCAGAAATAAAAAACCTGTATCTGATGAAACTTGCCGAACGTATTTATCTCGCGCAAGTCAATTCTTCAATCTAAAATCTAAAATCTAAAATCTAAAATCGATTGACGGTATCCCCAAAGCGGCGGCGGATGGCTTCGCGGGTGGTGGCGCCGCCTTGATCTTCGATCGCCGGAGTGAAGCAAAGCTGCGATCGCCTCATCTTCATTTGCCCCATATTCTAAAGCTATACTAGCAGTGCCCAACAAATGGGCAATGTAGGGAACGCCGGAACCTTTGCGAACTTGGGTAGCGTGCAATTCGGCCCCATAGGTGAGGGCTTCTGAAAAACGGTTTGAGAGAATCATGAAAGTCACCTTTCTGAATTGCTATGATATATAAATTGTCCGGCTAAGTTGAAAAGACAAAATCTACCAAGTTCAATAAGATCGTAAAGATGCGATCGAGAGCGATCGCTTGTACAATTATAATCGTTAAACCGAGGTTGCTAGCATGACAGCTACTATAATTATACCCAAAAATGCCGACCAAAAATCAGAGCCAGAATTACCGCAAAAATCAGAAAATATAGCCGAAATTCCGCCAGAATCTGAGCCTAAAAAAGTCATATCTCTGGAAGATTTTTTAGTCAGACCTGCTGATAGAATGGAATGGGTTGACGGCAACTTAGTGGAGAAAACAGGAATGACATTCAAGCACAGTCTAGCTCAATCTAAATTAGCCCGTTACTGGGGAAATTACAAAGACTCCAGCGGACAGGGAGGAGAAGTTCTCACCGAAATACTTTGCCGCACTAACAAACAGGGTCGCCGTCCCGATGTTGCTTACATTACTCCTGAACTGCTGCCACAATCAGGCAATTTTACAGCATTTTCCCAAAGTTTTCCTTTGATAGCGGAAGTTGCTTCCCCCGAAGATAGCGGCGAAGAGTTATTTGCAAAAGCTCAAGAATATTTGGAATCGGGATGTTTAGAGGTTTGGTTGCTATTTCCTGAAGCTAGATTAATATTTGTCAATGCAGGGGAACGCTGGCTGTTGTTTAATGCGGATGAAGTTGTTAATACTCAAAGTGTGCTTGCAGGTTTTAGCGTAGCTGTGAGTGAATTGTTGGCTTGAGGTATTTGTTAAACTAATTTATTAAAATCCTAAAAAGAGAAACTCACGGTGAGAAATTTTAGCTTAAGACTGGGTTTAATTAGAATGTGGGAACGATCAAATCGAGTTTAAGATCGACCTACAGGTAACTTTGAAGTATTGATACAATTAACATCTGATTAGGGGACTGCGGCATAGACTGAAAAGGGCTGGACCTAAAGGGTAAGCAGATTCATCCCACGACTAAAAGCCCTGGGCTTTCTTTGGGATTTTCTGTAAACGGTAGTCTTCGATGGGAATTGGGTTGAGAGATTGTTGGTGGAATGCGTGCGATCGCCTTTAAATTTGAGCCCGAACGATCGCCCGATCTACTAAAAATCACACTCGGCTAACATATCCGAGCTGAGCACAGTCTCCCAGCCACTCCACCACTCAACGGAACATCAACCAACGAGGGCGATTGTTGCACTTCCGTGAACAATAGAAAACCACTGGCAACTTGCTAATACGACTGTTTGTTGGAGGTACAAAATTAATTGTTAGCGTCGGTGTCTAGCCAGGAATTTAAGCACCTTGAAAGACCCTACCAAGGTGGATTGAACATCAAGCTAGCAATTCCTCAAAGTCTATTTTCTAGAGAAGCTACTACCATGTCTCTGCCAAACTCATCCCTGAATCTATTTAAACTTAAGCGCAAACTTTCCCTGCGATCGCTCTTGATTGTCCCGTTTGTACTACAAATCTTCGTAGCAGTTGGATTAACGGGATATATTTCTCTGAGAAATGGACAGAAGGCAGTCAATGAAGTTGCCAGTCAGTTACGACAAGAGATGAGCTATCGCCTCAACCTGCAAGTTCTAAACTATTTGGAAAAACCTTATATTGCCGGACAAGTGATCGTAGCTGCCGCCCAAGAGAGTCAGCTTGATTTAACAGATTTCACCAAACTGGAACGAACTTTGTGGCGGTTAGTCAGCCAAAATACCCTCGAAGACGTGCAAATTGGTTTAGAGGATGGCACGAGTATTGCCCTAGATACAACAATCAATGACGGCATCGTTTCTCGCCTCAGTGGTGACAAAGCGCGTCTACCTCAACGCCAATTCTACAAACTTGATAATCGAGGTCAACGGGTCGCACTGCTCAAAACTCAGGCAGAGTTTGACCCTCGGACTCGACCTTGGTATCAAGTTGTACAGAAAGCTGGAAAATCAGCCTGGACATCTGTGCCCTACGTCAGCAGTTCGTATCAATCGGCTACGCTGGCTCTATCCCAGCCGATTTACAATCGCGATGGAACTTTACTAGGGGTGCAAAAAAGCACCTTTCGGCTGGACAAGATTCATCGTTTTCTGAGCGAGTTGAAGGTGGGTCAAACGGGACAAACGTTTATCGTAGATCGATCGGGCAATCTGATTGCTAGTTCAACGATCAGTCAGCCTTACATTATGGATCTTAAAAATGAAGAGTTGCAACAAATTCCTGCCGTCAAGTCTGAAAGTTCTGTAATTCGTGCCACAGCGCAAGCTATCCTCGATCGATTTGGCAACTTCAACGCTATGGCACAGAATCAACAGCTTGATTTTATGCTGGCCAACCAACGGCAGTTCGTGCAGGTTTCCGCCATTCGAGACGAACGAGGTATCGATTGGTTCAGCGTTGTTGTAGTGCCTGAATCAGATTTCATGGCACAAATCAATGCCAATACTCGCACCACAATTTTGCTGTGTATAGGGGCTTTGGTGGTGACGACTATACTGGGTCTTTTTACTTCGAGTTGGATTACCAAACCGATTTTGCAGCTACAAAAAGCCAGTCAGGCGATTAGTTCGGGACAGTTGGATCAAACACTTCAGGTGCAAGGCATTAGTGAATTAGAATCGCTGGCAGATTCATTTAATCAGATGGCGAGTCAACTCAAAGCCTCCTTTATCGAACTGGAAAGCCGTGTCGAGGAACGCACCGCAGAACTGAAAGAAGCAAAACTGGTAGCCGATGGCGCAAACCAAGCAAAAAGCGAATTTCTTGCCAACATGAGCCACGAACTCCGCACTCCCCTCAACGGTATTTTGGGCTATGCTCAAATCCTCAACCGCAGCAGCGCATTGCCAGGGAAAGAACGTCATGGGGTAGAAATCATTCACCAGTGTGGTTCTCATTTGCTGACGCTGATTAACGATGTGTTGGACTTGTCCAAAATTGAAGCCGGTAAATTAGAACTCGCACCTCAAGCGATTCACTTTCCCTCATTCCTCCAAGGTGTCGCTGAAATCTGCCGCATTCGTGCCGACCAAAAAAACATTGGCTTCGTTTACGATCCCGATCCACATTTGCCAGAAGGGATTTTTGCCGATGAAAAACGGCTGCGTCAGGTGTTACTCAACTTGGTGGGAAATGCGATTAAATTCACCGACAAAGGTTGTGTCACGCTCAAGGTTGGCGTAGTTGAGAATCCTCCCAATCCATCCACTCGCTCTTTCAAATTTCAAGTTGAGGATACGGGCGTAGGAATTGCGCCCAATCATTTGGAGAAAATTTTTCAGGCTTTTGAACAAGTCGGCGATCGCCAGCGCCAAGCCGAGGGCACGGGTTTAGGATTGGCGATCAGCCAAAGAATTGTCCAACTTATGAACGGACAAATCCAAGTTAAGAGCCAACCCGGAGTCGGTAGTGAGTTCTTTTTTGAGGTGGAATTGGCGATCGCCACCGATTGGGTACAGCAAAACTCCTTCACAACAGGAAAACAAATTATTGGTTACGAAGGACAACGACGCAGCATACTTGTGGTGGACGATCGTTGGGAAAACCGAGCCGTTCTGGTCAACTTGTTAGAGCCACTAGGATTCCAAGTTAGTGAGGCAGAAAATGGACAAGCAGGATTGGAAAAAATACGACAGTCTCAACCTGACTTAGTGATTACAGACTTGGCAATGCCAGTCATGGACGGCTTTGAACTGCTCAAACAAATTCGCAGTGCAAAGGATTTGCAACACCAGAAGATCATTGTCTCTTCTGCATCAGTATCACAAGCCTATCGACAGATGAGTTTAGAGGCAGGGGGAAATGATTTCCTGGCAAAGCCAGTGGAAGTCAGTGAATTATTTAACCTCTTAGCCACTCATTTGGAATTAAAATGGAAATATGAAATGACAGGCTCCAACGAGTCTGAACCATCCACTCCAACCACTGCATTAGAGAACCCAGCAGGGATGATTATTCCTTCTGCGGTAGACTTAAAAAAGTTACTAGAATTGGCACAACAAGGCAACTTAAAACGGCTACGATCGCACACAGAGCATATTGCTCACTCTAACCCTCGCTACGCTAATTTTGCCTCAGAAATTCTTCAGTTGGCCAAGCAATTTAAAGCCGAAGAGATTGAAGAGTTGCTACAACAACATCTCACAGAGAAGAAAGCCGATGTCTAGTCCTGAATTAATTCTGGTGGTGGATGATACCCCTGCAAACTTAGAAGTAGTTTGTGAAACTTTAAGTGATGCGGGGTACGAAGTAGCAACCGCAATCAATGGCGATCGCGCTCTTAAGCGAGTCCAAGCTTATCCTCCCGATCTGATCTTACTCGATGTTCAAATGCCAGGAATTGACGGCTTTGAAACCTGCAAGCGTCTGAAGGCAGATCCGAAAACCGCAAGTATTCCCATCATTTTTATGACCGCTCTCTCCGATGCCGATAGTAAGGTGAAAGGATTTGTCCTGGGTGCTGTGGACTACATCACCAAACCCTTTCAAGAACAGGAGGTGCTAGCACGGGTAAAAACTCATTTGCAGCTACGGCAGTTAACTAAAAATCTCGAACAGCGTGTAGCTGAGAAAACCGCTGATTTAGAAGCAGCACTCACACAACTGCAACAGTCTCAGCTTCAGTTAGTCCACACCGAAAAAATGTCTGCTTTGGGCAATTTAGTGGCGGGTGTCGCGCACGAAATTAATAACCCGCTTGGCTTTATTGCTGGCAATCTGAAACCCGCTCAGGACTGTATAAAAGACCTCTTTCAAGTTATCGATCTCTACCAAAAAGAACTCCCTTATCCAAGTGCCACGCTACAGGAATTCCTGGAGGAAATAGACTTGGAATACTTACAAGAGGATTTACCCAAGTTAATTGATTCGATGCAAGAAGGAGTCGATCGCATTCACACAATCAGCACCAGTTTAAGAACCTTCTCGCGTTCGGATTGCGATCGCCCCATTCCTTACAATATCCACGACGGGCTTGACAGCACAATCTTGATTCTCAAGCATCGCCTCAAAGCCAACGAATGTCGCCCGGAAATTGCAGTCATCACAGACTATGGCGATCTGCCATCGGTAGAATGCTTTGCGGGACAGTTGAATCAGGTATTTATGAATGTGCTGGCAAATGCGATCGATGCCCTTGAGGAATCAAATAAAGGACGCAGTTTTGCTCAGATCAAAGCCAACCCCAACCAGATTACTGTCAAAACCCACTTGTCGGAATCTCAGGCAGTGATCCGAATTCAGGATAATGGGATTGGCATGACGGATGCGGTGAAGCCAAAAATCTTTGAGCATCTGTTTACCACCAAAGGCGTGGGGCAAGGAACAGGGCTGGGATTGGCGATCGCTCATCAAATCGTAGTCCAGAAACACTCTGGAACTCTAGAAGTCAACTCAACTTTAGGTGAAGGTACAGAGTTTGTGATTTCAATTCCGGTGAGGGCGATCGCTGTAAAAGACATTCAGGCAAGGATCTGCGTTGACGCAGTATAACAAATCGTTGCAGCGGCAGCAGAAACCTGATTAATCGCCTCTTCAAACCCTCCAAACTATTGATATAGTAGTACGCGGTGCAAAAAACGGTAAACCATGACAGCCACAAATCTCATCAATAAATTTGAGTACAAACCCCTATACAAACCAAATCAGTTAATTTGTGTGCGATTCGTTTAACCTAAAATAAGCTAAAAAGCTTATGGGAAGGTTAGCCCAGTTGATGAGACTGGTGATAACTGGTTACATTTGTAGGTGAGACTCTGTGAGTCAAGTCCTATCCCGCAAGTGCAGCGGTGAAAGCATATCCCCTAGTTTATTGGGTAGCAACCATTAGACTAAAGCGGGGATAAAAGGCAGAACTACTAGGAGCCGAACCCGGTAACTGTCGAGCAAGAGTCCATGCGTAGCGAAAGCAAAGATGCGTTTGAACCATCGTTAATTGAAATGGTGTAATGGCTAAATCATGGATAAAACCGTTGAAAAACGCGGTAAAGACTGATTAACACCAAGCCAAAAGGCAAGGATAGGGCATAAGTAGCTGCAAATCTGACTTATAAGCACTGCCCGTAATCCCGGTGGACAGTATCACGCTAAAGACTCAATCAATGTGTAATCGGAACGAAGTAACCCCTAATTATCTCTGGGAAAGGTCGATAACCAGTAAGTAGCTAACGAATGATAGTTGGGGGCGGGATTGTATCAGAAGCGAATGCCTTGCTGTAATGGTAAGGATATGCTGACGGATACACGGTAATTCCAAAGGAATAAAACAATTAGCAATGAATAAATCTAATACGCTGAACAATCAGACGGTGGAGTGGAAAGACCTGAATTGGCGCAAGCTAGAAAGGGTAACTTTTAAGTTGCAAAAGAGAATATTCCAAGCGAGTGAACGTGGTGATGTTAAAGCAGTTCGCAAACTTCAGAAGACCCTGATTAGGTCTTGGTCTGCAAAATGTATCGCAGTTCGTAGGGTAACACAAGACAACCAGGGCAAAAATACGGCTGGCGTGGATGGCGTTAAATCGTTGACCCCAAAGCAACGTAGTAACCTGGCAGGAAAGTTGAAGCTAACAGGTAAGGCAAAACCCACTCGTAGGGTAAACATTCCCAAGCTTGGAACGACTGAAACTAGACCATTAGGAATACCCACAATCAACGACCGCGCTTTGCAAGCCCTAGTTAAGCTAGCGTTAGAACCTGAATGGGAGGCAAAATTTGAGCCTAACAGTTATGGTTTTAGACCAGGGCGTTCCTGTCACGATGCGATTGGAGCAATATACAACTGTATCAACCAAAAAGCCAAATATGTGCTAGATGCTGATATAGCTAAATGCTTTGACCGTATAAACCATGAAGCATTGATCTCAAAAATAAATACATACCCTACCTTAAACCGACAACTGAAAGCTTGGCTCAAGGCAGGGTACTGTGACCAGGGTTCTTTATTCCCTACCAATGATGGTACACCACAAGGCGGGGTGATCTCACCTTTACTTGCAAATATTGCCTTACATGGTATGGAAGAAAGAGTGAAACAGTACGCAGAGACATGGAAAGGGGATAAAACGAGAAATCGCTTCGCCCTTAGCCTAATCCGTTACGCTGATGATTTTGTGATAATCCATGAGGATTTAAACGTAATCAAGAAATGTCAAGAGATCATAGCAGAGTGGTTGAATGATATGGGATTGGAATTAAAACCAACCAAAACAAAATTAACCCACACCCTTATTGAAATTAACGGTAATGTTGGGTTTGAGTTTCTAGGATTCCATGTACAGCAGCACAAAGTAGGAAACTACCGTAGCGCCAATAGTTCAAACGGAATCCCGTTAGGTTTTAAAACACTAATCACCCCTTCAAAAGCCAAGGTAAAGCTACATCTAACCAAGATTGCCGAAGTAATAGACACCCATAAAACTGCCCCCCAAGCAGCCCTGATTAGCAAGCTGAATCCAATCGTCGGGGGATGGTCAAACTATTACTCCACAGTCGTTAGTAAGGATACCTTCTCAAAAGTTGACCATCTAACATGGGAAAAATTAAGAGCTTGGGCAAAAACCAGGGGAAAAGGGAACATCAATATCGAGAAATATTGGCGAAAGTCAGGCGACCGTAATTGGTGTTTCAGTACCGAGAATGGATTGGAATTACTCACCCATGCAAATACGCCAATCGTCAGGCATACAAAAGTCAAGGGTGTTGCTAGTCCGTTTGATGGAGACTGGATTTACTGGAGTAAGCGACGTGGCGAAAGCCCAGATACACCTAAAAGAGTTGCATCTTTAATCAAGAAACAAAAGGGTATCTGTTCACACTGTGGTTCGTACTTTACCAGTACGGATATTGTAGAAGTTGATCATGTTAATCCGATTTCGAGTGGTGGAAAAAACACCTATGATAATCTTCAACTTTTACATAGACATTGCCACGACACAAAGACGGCGAACGATAGTTGCCTCCAAAAGAACTATGACAGTAACCCGTTTTGAATCGTATCCATAACAAGGATGGAATTATCAAGGAGCCGGATGAGGTGAAAGTCTCACGTCCGGCTCTGAAGGAGAGGTAGGAGTGGTAACGCTCCTATCGACTCTAACGGAACGGGGCAAACAGCCATTGTCAGCGGCTGGACAGTAAAAAGTGCGATCCTTTCCAAGGGCTGCGCTAACGGCAAAAAATTACAACCCAACGAGTTTGCTGTCATCGGACAACTATACTCTCCTACTCGCGGCATCAACTTCTTAATTAGAAACTTGCTGTGCAATCCCCACGTCCGCTTTTTAGTAATTCTCAACGCTACCAAAGAAGACAGCAACTCCGGTGCTGCCGCGTGCTTACTCGACTTTTTTCGCAACGGCTTTGAAGCGGGAAAAAGCGATACTGGTAGAGATTGCTGGCTAATTAAATCTTCAATATTTGGCTACATTGATATTGAAATAGCGGCAGAAGCCTTAGAACTATTGCGTCATTCAATAGAATGGAAAGAAGCCCAAAATATAGCCGACACAGTGACCTTTGTCAAGTCTTTTTCCGAAAAAGAATCTGTGGAACCTTGGGGAGAACCCGTAACTTTTCCGTTAGTCGAAATCGTCCCGACTGTACTCCCCGGCCAGAAATACGGACACAGAATCGAAGGCAAAACTATCGCCGAAACTTGGGTAAAAATCATCCACCGAATTAAGACCACCGGCACCTTGCGGCCGACTGGTTACGACGGACAGTGGCAAGAATTAATCGACTTAATGGCAGTGATTACAGATGAACCTGCAGAGTTCTATTTTCCTGAACCGAATTACTTACCAATAGACCGTGATTTCCTCGAACAGTACAAACCGCAAATGCTCGAAGATGCCCCGTATAACGAAGGCATTAAATATACCTACGCACAGCGGATGCGGTCGTGGTTTGGACGCGATCAAATAGAAGAAGTTATTGCCAAACTAATTAAGGAAATTGATGCAGCAAGTGCTGTAATTAGTTTGTGGGATGCGGGCGGAAATATTAACAGAAGACCTGACGGTTCCTCCGACCACCAGCACAGCGGCAGTCCTTGTTTAAATCATATTTGGGTGCGAGTTGTAGACGGTGAAATATCGCTAACTGCAACTCTCCGCAGTAACGATATGTTTGCGGCGTGGCCGGCCAATGCAATGGGTTTGCGGGCTTTGCAGCAGCACATTCGAGATGAAATTGCGAGGCGTTCCGATTATAATTTGACGATGGGCCCGTTGGTAACGCTGAGTCAATCGGCTCACTTGTATGACGATACCTTTGAAAATGCCGATCGACTAATTCAAACCCAATATGCTAAAATCTGCGAAGATCGAGACTTTTTCGATGCAGCAGGCAATTTTTTAGTTGAAGTAGCCGACAATCAAATAGTTGTCACGCAAACCACTCCCGGCAGCGGCGAAGTTGTCACCTGTTATTCTGGAACAAACCCTCTCAAGTTAGTGCGAGAAATTTGTGCGGCTTCCCCTGCCATCAAAGGCGAGCATATTGGTTATTTGGGAATAGAATTGCAAAAGGCTGCCGAGTGTCTGAAAACGAGCAAGCAATACATCCAGGATAGACGATGAATTTAGAAGAAGAAAGACCGACTTGGGACGAATACTTCTTAATGTTGGCAAAATTGGCCGCTACTCGATCGACTTGTCTGGCTTTTCCTGTAGGCGCGGTGATAACTAAAAACAGGCAAGTTTTAGCAACCGGTTACAACGGTTCGCCGTCAGGTTCGGCACACTGTACAACTCAAGGCTTCTGCTATCCTGGTTTGAGTAGTTGCGACGCCAGCAAAACTTTGCCCTCAAGGGCGGTTCATGCGGAAGCAAATGCGATCGCCAAAGCTGCTAAACACGGTATATCTACTGCTGGGGCTAGTATTTACGTCACCTTAGAACCCTGCATCTATTGTTTGAAATTAGTCATTGCGGCTGGAATTCGAGAAGTGTTTTACGAAACGAGTTTTAACAGCGGAGAAAAAGCTGCTTTGAGAGATACTTTTATCAGTGAAGGTATTGTTGAGTTAAAACAAATTCTGCTATCTGAAGATACAGCCAAAAAAGCCGCTTTGTTTTTGTTGCATCCTACATCTGTGGCCAAAAATTTAGTATAGGATCAATCCTCCACGTGGTTGTCGCAGCCACAGGAAATAAATGTGCTGTGTTCCTATAAATGATATTTATTTGCTGACAATTTGGAGGGATACGGCAGTGCCGTATCCTAAATCCCGCGTGATACACAGGATATTATGTCCGGTCCCTAATACGGTAGGGGCGGGTTCACCAAAAATATCTGCCAATAATTGACAATCTCAAAAACCCGCCCTTTTAATCGCTCGATCAGACATGATATGATATTTATTTTACCCTTTGCAAAGACACAGCACTGCCGTGTCCTTACAAAAAATAGAGATGGCAATTAACCAAAAAACGGCATTAGAAATTGTGAATACCGTGTAGTTGAATCAATCAAACTCATTCACAGCTTGCAAATAGTCGATCGCCGCATCTATCCTCGAAGAATACTTAAAAGCAAACTGATCGAACCAATATCCCTCATCGGAATTCTTATCCAACTTTTTCAGCCAAACCTGAGCTTGCCTAACTTTCTGTCTGTGCGTTTGTACCTCCAACTGCCCCGCGACTTTTTCTGCTGGCTGCGGTTGCTGTGAAGCGACTGCCTGAGCTTGATTTTGCGCTTCGTGCTCAGCCTTAAGCGGTTGCTGTGAAGCCACTTCCTGAGCTTGATTTTGCGCTTCGTACTCAGCCTTAATTTGAGCTAAATCCTTATCCAAAGAACCAGCATACAAATTTATATCTGATGTTTTAAATGTTTGATTTGACGGCACTGCAGCTTGTGGCACAGGCGCTTGTGCTGGCACCGGCGCCTGAGTTTTCAACTCAGCATTTTTTTGAGATGCTTGATACTCTGCCTTAAGTTCACCTAACAGGCGATCGATAGATTCCATAACTTAAACCCCTTAAAAAATGCTGCTGGGCTAATTGGCACAAATATAATCGCGTGACGCGCGCCTCCTCAATCAGTTATTGCATTCAGCAATACCTCTGTCAGGGTCATTCCTTCAATATCATCCATCGTCACAGTATCAACGATATCGAATTTAGCCCCGGCGCTTTGCAGTTCGTCATCCAATATCTTGAGAAACTTAGTAGCTTCCGGCGCATTCCCTACTTGAATGAAAGAAATCGCCAACTCTTCATCTCGATCGAGCTTCCGAGAAGCCTCTATAATCGTTTTCATCACTTCTTTTCGATCGTCCGGTTCCCCGTCCGTCACCACTAATATTGTTTCCCCATTTAGCTTGGTCTTACCGGATGCTTTGCGCTGAAAATAACTGTTCAGGGCGTCTTGCAGAACAGCAGCTAAATTCGTAGTTCCCGAAGGTTCGTTTTCTTGGAAAATTTGCACGACTTTAGCTGCTGTTACGTTATCATAGCGCTTGAAGCGACCGGAAAACACATAAACTGTTATGCCATCAGGATCGAGTTCTTCGCATTTATTCGCCAATGCGATCGTCGATTCTTGCATGAGCGCCCACCGACTTTTACCGCCCATCTGGTCTTTGGTGTACATACTGCCGCTTTTGTCAATGATGATGGTATAATCGCGGTTCTGAAGCATAAGATTTTTCCTGTTAATTAAGTTTTTCCCAAAAATAGCAAAACCAGCGAGCAGAAGCTGTTGAGCTTTAGTTGCTCGCTGCGTTTTTTAGTTGATTTGCGATCGCAAATACCGGAATTTAAGCTGCAACTAAAGCATCTTTAAGTGGCTTCCAGCTAAAAGCTCGATCGCCCCCCATCTCAACTGCTATTTTAACTCGCGGTTCTAACGTCGGCAAAACAGTCAAATACTCAATCTCCTGACTCGACAAAATCTGCCCTTCAATAATCCACAGCACCAGTCCTTTTGCTTTAGGTGGCAAATTGTCTAATTGAGTTTGCAAAATCGGCGGCACGTAGTACGTATAACCCACAGCCCCTTCATTGCCAGTAGTTTTCTTGCCCAAATGCGGCGGCCGCACCCCGTGAACCCCGGTCAAATACATCGCCAAATCACCCAAACCCCGCGCCGAAATCGTGTACCCACCGTAGCCCGCAGCCCTCAGCCTGCGGAGGTAGCGCCCCTCAAATCCTCCCTCTAAAGGAACGTACAGGGCCAGCGACCCCGACTTTTCCAAATCCCGAATCAGATCAGATCCCGTCGTAATCAGTCCCATAAATTTGTGTTTCCTGCTGTATCAAAATTGGGTCGATCGCTGCTTGCGAGCTGGAAATATTATAAATCCTAAAGTTGAGCCGAAAAATTCTCATCCCGGCCTTGACAAACGGCAAACACTTCATGTACTATTGTGAATTGTCGCCGTAAAGGATACTGAGTAGTTTGCTGCTCAAGTCCTGGCGCAAACAAGCAAGACCGAGACAAAACTCGGAGATAGAGTCGGTAAAAAGCCGCGAATCTCAACCCTTGCAAGACTTCCACAAGCTCGCTCCCAAATTTAAAACTCAAATTTTAAACACCGAGGAAGGCTGTTGGTTGATAACAGTTAATTGCAGGAACACTGAAATAAATGTTTCTGCACAAGAGCAAGCGGATTGACGTAAATTTCGCAATCCGAAACCTCTTGCGTAAATAAAAGGAAGAAAATCCGTGTCTGTAGGCATTCTTGGCACTAAACTAGGCATGACTCAAGTGTTTGACGCCGAAGGGAGAGCCATCCCCGTCACCGTCATACAAGCAGGGCCTTGTACAGTAACTCAAATCAAAACAAAACAAACTGACGGCTACGGTGCCGTTCAAGTTGGATACAACGAAGTCAAACCAAAGGCTCTCAACAAGCCAGAACTAGGACACCTTGCCAAGTCGGGGGCGAATCCACTGCGCCACTTGCAGGAATACCGATTGGAAGACACCAGTTCATTTGAATTAGGTCAACAACTAAAAGCAGATACCTTTACACCGGGACAAATAGTAGATGTCATCGGTACAAGCATCGGTAAAGGTTTTGCAGGTTTTCAAAAGCGCCACAACTTTAAACGAGGCCCCATGTCTCACGGTTCCAAGAACCACCGCGAGCCTGGATCGATCGGGCCTGGAACTACTCCTGGTCGCGTTTATCCCGGTAAAAGAATGGCAGGACGTATGGGCAACGTTCAAGTCACCGTCCGCAAACTAACAATTGTCCGGGTGGATACAGAGCAGAATTTGCTGCTAATTAAGGGAGCAGTTCCCGGCAAAGCTGGCGCCTTAGTCAATGTTGTGCCTGAGAAAAAAGTAGGACGTTAGTCAGTAGTCATTAGTCAGTAGTCAGCAGTCAGTAGATAGTGGTTGGCCGTTAGTAGCAAGCAATAACTAAGAACTAAAAGCTGAAAACTAAGAGCTGAAAACTAAGACCTGAGAACAGACAACAGACAACAGACAACAGACAACAGACAACTAACAACAGACAACTAACAACAGACAAAGGACAAAAGATATGGTTAATTGTGTAGTCCGAAATTGGCAAGGCGAAGAAGTTGGGGAAACAACTTTAGAACTGCGCGTAGCCAAAGAAGAAAATGCGTCTCACATCGTTCACAGAGCATTGACGCGGCAACTGAATAACGCTCGTCAAGGAAATGCTTGCACCAAAACTCGATCGGAAGTCAGAGGCGGTGGCCGCAAACCCTGGCGTCAAAAAGGCACGGGTCGAGCCAGAGCAGGTTCTATCCGTTCTCCGCTGTGGCGGGGCGGCGGTGTCATCTTCGGGCCAAAACCGAGAGACTTTGAAGTCAAAATGAACAAAAAGGAACGCCGTCTCGCTTTGCGGACAGCATTCCAAAGTCGCACCGAAGACATCATTGTGGTTGAAGAATTTGCAGAGCAATTTCCGAGACCCAAAAGCAAAGAATTGCTGAGTGCGATCGCCCGCTGGGGCATCGAACCCGATACAAAAGTTCTGTTAATCTTGCCAGAACCGCAACCAAACGTCTACTTATCAGGACGCAACATCGAATTAGTAAACGTCATCTTGGCAACCTCCCTGAATGTTTACGACGTTCTCGCGGCTGACAAAATTATCGTCACATCTACAGCCATAGCTAAAATTCAGGAGATTTACGGTGAGTAAAATCGACCCCCGCGACTACGCAGATTTGATCCAGCGTCCGATTCTCACCGAGAAAGCTACCCGAATGATGGAATTAAATCAATTCACATTCGACGTAGCCCCCAAAGCGACCAAGCCTCAAATCAAAGCTGCAATCGAAGAACTATTTAAGGTCAAAGTCATCGGCGTCAACACCCAAAACCCGCCGCGCAAAAAGCGTCGAGTTGGCAAATTCGTCGGCTTTAAACCTTGTTACAAGCGAGCAACCGTAACTCTGACCGACGGAGACTCGATCCGCAAACTCCTATTCCCAGAAGTCTAGACGATTTTGGATTTTAGATTTTAGATTTTAGATTTTAAATTGCGGTTAACTGGTGAAAATTCTCGAACCAGAAGACTCGTAAGTTAACCAAAGATCGCCAATCTTCAACCTAAAATCTAAAATCGATAAACGTCAAATCCAAAATCCAAAATCCAAAATCTAAAATAGATCGATTATGGGCATCCGTTCTTACCGACCTTATACCTCCAGCACCCGAGAACAAACCGTCTCGGACTTCGCTGAAATTACCAGATCAGAGCCAGAAAAGTCTCTAACCAGCAACAAGCACACCAAACAAGGCCGCAACAACCGAGGCGTCATCACCTGTCGCCACCGGGGAGGCGGTCACAAACGGCTTTATAGAGACATTGACTTCCGCCGCGACAAACACAGCATTCCCGCTACCGTCAAGGCGATCGAATATGACCCCAATCGCAACGCCCGCATCGCCCTCCTGTTCTACAAAGACGGCGAAAAACGGTACATCCTGCACCCGCTCAACTTAAACGTCGGTACAGTAATTGTCTCAGGCCCAGACGCGCCGATCGAAATCGGTAACGCCCTCCCCCTGAAGAACATTCCCCTCGGTACCAGCATCCACAACGTCGAGCTAGTACCCGGAAAAGGCGGACAAATCGTTCGCTCCGCCGGCTCCAGCGCTCAGCTAATGGCAAAAGAAGGTAGCTACGTCACCCTCAAACTGCCATCCGGCGAACAGCGCAAAGTCCGCGCCGACTGCTACGCCACCATCGGTCAAGTCGGCAACACCGACGCCAGAAACATCAGCCTCGGCAAAGCAGGTCGTACCCGCTGGAAAGGTCGCAGACCCACCGTTCGCGGTAGCGTCATGAACCCGGTAGACCACCCGCACGGCGGTGGCGAAGGCAGAGCTCCCATCGGACGTCCGGGGCCTGTCACTCCTTGGGGTAAACCAGCATTGGGTGCAAAAACTCGACGCAAAAACAAGCGCAGCGACGCTTTAATCGTCCGGCGTCGCCGCAAAGCTTCCAAGCGCGGCAAGGGCGGCAGACAAAGCTAGTCATCAGTCAGCAGTCTTCAGTGCTTAGTTATTAACTGCTAACTAATGACTGAGGACTGATGACAAATGACTGGTGAAAGCTGACTAATGACTCCTGAATTACTAAAAAAATCATGTCTCGATCGCTAAAAAAAGGCCCTTTTGTCGCAGATGCTCTGATGACAAAAATCGAAAAACTCAACGCCGCCGGCCAAAAACAAGTAATTAAAACTTGGTCGCGTTCTTCCACAATCCTGCCCCAAATGGTAGGTCACACGATCGCCGTTCACAACGGCAGACAGCACGTACCCGTCTACCTCACAGACCAAATGGTAGGTCACAAACTCGGAGAATTTTCCCCCACTCGCACCTTTAGAGGTCACGCGAAAAGTGGTGATAAAAAGGCGAAAAGATAGCCGAATTAGGTGACAGGTAATAGGTAGTCGGAAAAAAAAAATTACCAATTACCAATTACCTTTTGCCCAATTACCAATTACCAATTACCGAAATCGAAATGGCTATAGATACCACATCCGAAATTAAGGCGATCGCCCGTTACATCAGAACATCCCCCTTCAAAGTGCGCCGAGTCCTCGACCAAATTCGTGGCAAAAGCTATCAAGAAGCGCTGATTTTACTCGAATTCATGCCCTACCGCGCCTGCGAACCAATCGTCAAAGTTTTGCGATCGGCAGTAGCCAACGCCGAACACAACGCAGGATTGGATAAATCCAAGCTAGTAGTGTCTCAAGCTTACGCAGACCAAGGCCCAGTCCTCAAACGCTTTAGACCCCGCGCTCAAGGTCGCGCCTACCAAATTCGGAAGCCAACCTGTCACATTACCGTAGTAGTAGCTCCGCTCCTAGAAAACTAAACCAGGGAAAAACGTAATAGGTAATAAACAGCTTAAAGTTGAAAAAAATGGGTAATCACCAATTACCAATTACCAATTACCAATTACCAATTACCAATTAACTCATCAACTATTATGGGCCAAAAAATACATCCAATTGGTTTTCGCCTCGGCATTACCCAAGAGCACCGCTCTCGCTGGTTTGCCGATCCCAAAAACTATCCAGAACTCTTGCAAGAAGACTATAAAATTCGCAAGTACGTTCGTAAAACCCTCAGCAATGCTGGCATTTCATCGGTCAAAATTGAGCGGAAAGCCGATCAAATCGACCTAGAAGTGTTCACCGCCAGACCAGGCGTTGTCGTAGGCCGCGGCGGAGCAGGCATCGAAACCTTGCGCGTCGGTTTGCAGCAGCAACTCGGTAGCAACCGCCAAATCCGCATCAACGTCGTCGAAGTTCAGCGAGTAGACGCCGATGCCACACTGATCGCGGAATACATCGCTCAGCAACTAGAACGGCGCGTATCCTTCCGCCGAGTAGTCCGCCAAGCAATCACCCGCGCCCAAAAAGTCGGCATCCAAGGCATCAAAATTCAAGTCAGCGGACGCCTCAACGGCGCAGAAATCGCCCGTACCGAATGGACGCGCGAAGGAAGAGTCCCCTTGCACACGCTGCGGGCTGACATCGACTACTCCTACTGCACTGCTCAAACCATCTACGGTATTCTGGGCATTAAAGTTTGGGTTTTCAAAGGCGAAATTATTCCCGGACAGGAACAAGAGGCTGCACCAAATGCAGCAGTGCCCCGCACCAAACAAAAGCGCCGTCGCCAGAACTTTGAAGATCGATCGAACGAAGGCTAGCTAATTGTTAACTGTTAGTTGTCACTTGTTAATTGTCAGTTGTTCCAAACCAATTAGCAATTAGCAATCACCAATTACCAATTACCAATTACCAATTACCCAACTCCCTTTCGCCATGTTAAGCCCTAAAAGAACCAAATTCCGCAAACAACAGCGCGGGCGAATGAGCGGTGTTGCCACCCGCGGCAACACAGTTAGCTTTGGCGACTTCGCGCTCCAAGCAGTCGAACCCGCCTGGATTACTTCCCGCCAAATAGAAGCCGGACGGCGCGCCATGACCCGTTATATCCGCCGGGGCGGCAAAATCTGGATTCGCATTTTTCCCGACAAACCAGTCACCGAGCGCGCAGCAGAAACCCGGATGGGATCTGGTAAAGGCTCACCCGAGTTTTGGGTTGCCGTGGTCAAACCGGGCCGGGTAATGTTTGAAATTGGCGGCGTAACTGAAGAAACTGCCCGCGAAGCAATGCGTTTGGCATCTTTCAAATTACCAATTAAAACCAAGTTCATCACTCGCGAAGAAGGCCAGTCATAGCGAAGAGCGAAGGTAGAATTAGGTCTGTATTAATCAGCATTTTAAACGGCTACAGCAATTTAAAATCTGGCTTTCATAACTTTTCTTTCCTTCGACCTTCAGCCAAGCGAGACAATTCTGTCTTCTGTCATACCGCTCGCTAACGAGAAAGCACACAATTATGTCTTTGACCAAGATTAAAGAAGCTAGAGAATTAAGCGATGCCGCAGTAGCAGAGCAAATTTTAGCCGTCAAGCGCCAACTAATGGAATTGCGGCTCCAGCAAGCTACCGGCCGCATGGAAAAGCCTCACCTGTTCAAGCACGCCAAACACCGCCTAGCTCAATTGATGACAGTTGAACGCGAGCGCCAAATCGTTGCTGAGAAAGAAGCAGCAGCAAAATCAGCCGCAGCTAAACAGGTAGCACAGCCTGCTGCAACCGCAGCAGTCAGCCAAGAGTCAGAAGCAGCCGAGCCGACGATCGCACAGTAGCTAAAAAAAAGTCAATTGCACAACAAAAATAGGTAGCTATGGCAATTAAAGAACGAGTTGGCGTAGTAGTCAGCGACAAGATGGATAAAACCGTCGTGGTAGCAATCGAAAACCGCTCCTCCCACACCAAATACGGCAAAATCGTAGTCCGCACCAAGCGCTACAAAGCTCATGACGAAGAAAATCAGTGCAAATCGGGCGATCGCGTTCGCATCACTGAAACTAGACCACTGAGCAAAACCAAACGTTGGACGGTTGCTGAGATTTTCGGGACAAAAAACGGCTAACAGTTAATTGCGATCTCGCGATCGCCCGATCGGTACTTGATTAATCAATTAGCCGTCAACAGTCAACAGTTAACAGTCAACAATCACCATGATTCAACCCCAGACATACCTCAATGTCGCCGACAATAGCGGAGCCCGCAAACTGATGTGCATCCGCGTATTGGGAGGCGGCAACCGTCGCTACGGCGGAGTCGGCGATGTCATCATTGCCGTCGTCAAAGACGCCATCCCCAATATGGCCGTCAAAAAATCAGATGTCGTTCGGGCCGTCGTTGTCAGAACCCGCAAAGGTTTGCGCCGCGACAGTGGCATGAGCATTCGTTTTGACGATAACGCCGCCGTTATTATCAACGTAGACGGCAACCCCAAAGGCACGCGCGTCTTCGGTCCCGTCGCCCGCGAACTGCGCGACAAAAACTTTACTAAAATCGTTTCCTTAGCCCCGGAGGTACTTTAAAATGTACGGAAAAAAGGGTAAACCAACTAGCGAGCCGCAGCGCTACAGAATGCACGTCAAAGCAGGCGACACCGTGCAAATAATTACTGGCAAAGAGAAAGGAAAAGTCGGAGAAATCTTAAAGACATATCCTAAAGTCAGCAAAGTAATTGTTAAAGGTGTAAACATCAGAACCAAGCACGTCAAGCCCCAGCAAGAGGGAGAGTCCGGGAAAATACTCACGTTTGAGGCTCCCATTCACAGCTCCAATGTCATGCACTATTCCGAAAAAGAAAAAATAGCTAGCCGCGTTTGCTATACATTTAGCGAAGATGGCCGGAAACTGCGACAGCTCAAAAAAACTGGAGAAATCATCGATAATTAGTCATTAGTCATTAGTCATTAGTCATTAGTCATTAGTCATTAGACAAATGCTTTCCTGACAACAGTCAACGGACAACAGTCAACGGACAACTGACAACGGACAACTGACAACAGTCAACTGACAACTAATAATTCCCTGACCAAGCCCAGGGACAGTTAACGAAACACAAAAACTATGCCGGACAAACTCAAGGTTCTTTATCAAGGAAAAATCGTTCCCACACTGATGGATCAGTTTAAATATACTAATATCCATCAGGTCCCCAAACTCGTCAAAGTCACAGTGAACCGCGGTTTGGGAGAAGCATCTCAAAACGCTAAGGCACTGGATTCGTCGATCAACGAAATTGGCATCATCACCGGTCAAAAACCAGTGGTGACGCGGGCGAAAAAAGCGATCGCAGGCTTCAAAATCCGCAAAGGAGTACCCGTCGGCGTTATGGTGACGCTGCGCGGCGATCGGATGTACGATTTTCTCGATCGGCTGATCAACCTCGCACTCCCCCGAATCCGTGACTTCCGCGGCATCAGCCCCAAAAGCTTCGACGGGCGCGGCAACTACAGCTTGGGTCTGAGAGAACAGCTAATTTTTCCAGAAATAGAATATGACCGCATCGATCAAATTCGAGGCATGGACATTTCAATTATCACCACAGCAAACACCGACGAAGAAGGACGCGCCTTGCTTAAAGAAATGGGAATGCCGTTCCGGGACAACTAAGCACTAGAGTAAGAAGCAAAAGATGGCAGCTAACGATACCATAGCAGATATGTTGACGCGCATTCGCAATTCTTGCATGGCGCGCCACCAAACAACGCAAATTCCAGCTACAAAAATGACCCGCAGCATCGCCCAAGTCCTCAAAAGTGAAGGCTTCATCGGCGAATTTGAAGAAGCAGAAGCAGAAGGGGTCAAGCGACATTTAGTGCTTTCTCTAAAGTACAAAGGTAAAACTCGCAAGCCCATTATCACGGCACTTAAGCGAGTCAGCAAACCAGGACTGCGCGTTTACTCGAACCGTAAAGAATTGCCCAGAGTGTTAGGCGGAATTGGCATAGCCATTATTTCTACCTCCAGCGGCATTATGACGGATAGAGAAGCTCGACGCCAAGGTTTGGGCGGTGAAGTGCTTTGTTATGTTTGGTAGTCATTAGTCATTAGTCATTAGTCACTGGTCGTTGGCAACAGACTCAAAAATCAATCACTAAGGACTAATAACTAAGCACTAATAATCAAGGACTAATAACTAAAAACAAAGGACAAAAAACTATGTCGCGAATTGGCAAGCGTCCGATTAGCATCCCCACGAAAGTCACCGTCACCCTAGACGGTCAAAAAGTAGCCGTCAAAGGCCCTAAAGGTGAACTTTCCCGAGTTATCCCAGCCGAAATCCTCATGGGAATTGAAGGCGAGACTTTACTCGTTACCCGTCGAGACGAATCTCGCGTCGCCAGACAACTGCACGGCTTGTGCCGCACCCTAGTCGCCAACATGGTCGAAGGTGTATCTCAAGGTTTTCAGCGGCGGCTCGAAATTATCGGCACAGGTTATCGGGCACAGGTTCAAGGACGGAACCTGATTTTAAACGTCGGTTACAGCAAACCCGTTGAAATGCCCCCTCCAGAAGGCATCACAATGGCAGTTGAAGGCAACACCAACGTCATTGTCTCCGGCATTGACAAAGAACTCGTAGGCAATACAGCAGCCCGCATCCGTGCGGTGCGTCCGCCCGAAGTCTACAAGGGAAAAGGCATTCGCTACAGCGGCGAAGTTGTCCGTCGCAAAGCTGGTAAAACAGGCAAAACAGGTAAGAAGTAACAGTCAGTAACCCAGGTCTAAAGACACGCTCGCTTGTAGGGGCAATTCCCGCAAGCCATACTGACCAGCCTAAGACTTTCGAGGTCTACGTTTTTGGAGTCACGACACCGGGAGAATGCGTAGCTAGTTCCCTGCTCTGTCATTTGCAACTAAACAGTCTTAAGGTCACTGAGATAGTGTTGCAAGTCTAAAAAGCTCTTAAAACATTGGCGAAGCTAACATCACCCCGCAAGGGAGGCTCCGAGGAGCAAATCCGAAGTGTCATTTCTCTCTCAGGTCTAAAGACTCGCTCGTTTCCCATTTACCGAGTATTTATATGAAGCTTACTCGCAAAGAATCAGTCCAGCGCAGACACCGCCGTGTTCGGCGCAAGGTGTTCGGCACCTCCGAACGTCCCAGACTAGCGGTATTTCGATCGGATCAGCACATCTACGCCCAAGTAATCGACGACACCGCCCAGCACACTTTGGCTGCTGCGTCAACCCTCGATCCCGAATTGAAGTCAGCTCTCAGTTCTGGCGGCAACTGCTCCGCGAGCGTGCAAGTCGGTCAGTTGATTGCCAAACGCTGTTCCAGCGCTGGCATAGTCAAAGTCGTATTCGATCGGGGGGGCAACCTCTATCACGGTCGTGTCAAAGCCCTCGCAGAAGCAGCTCGCGAAGCCGGGTTAGACTTTTAGAGGGGGTAATGGGTAGCGGGTAATGAGTAATTAAAAAGTAAAAAGTCAAAAGTTGAAAGTTAAAAGGCAAAATCCAGATTTCTTCTATTTTTACTTTTTACTCAAACAATTACCACTTGCCGATCGCCTTTCACCAATTACTAATTCCCACAGGACAAAACTATGGCAGAACAAAAAGAACAGCGCAACAAGAAAAAAAGCAGCAGCAACAACAAAGGGCGCGAAAAAGAATCCGAATGGCAAGAACGGGTTGTTCAGATTCGGCGCGTTACCAAAGTAGTCAAAGGTGGTAAAAAACTCAGCTTCCGCGCCATAGTCATTATCGGCAACGAACGCGGTCAAGTTGGAGTAGGAGTCGGCAAAGCTAGCGACGTAATCGGTGCCGTTAAAAAAGGCGTCGCTGACGGCAAAAAGCACCTAATTGAAGTCCCCCTCACCAAATCTAACTCCATCCCTCACCCCATCAACGGTGACGGTGGCGGAGCTAAAGTGATGATGCGACCGGCCGCTCCGGGAACCGGGGTAATTGCAGGGGGAGCAGTGCGAACTGTTCTCGAACTCGCAGGAGTCCGCAATATCTTAGCCAAACAGCTAGGTTCTGGAAATCCCTTAAACAACGCCCGAGCCGCAGTCAATGCCCTCTCCACCCTCCGCACCTTGTCCGAAGTTGCTCAAGAGCGCGGAATTCCAGTAGAAAATCTCTACGGTTAGGGCACGCGAGAACGGGAAACTGTAAGTTTTGAGTGTTAAGTGCTTGCGGTGAAAATAAAAAAATCCGCAACTCAAAACTCACGCACTCAAAACTACTGCGTACCCCCTCTCTAAATACCAATTACCAATTACCAATTACTAAAACTATGAGATTGCAAGACGCCCGACCCAAAGCAGGCTCCCAAAAGCGCCCCCGACGCTTGGGCAGAGGTATTTCTGCCGGTCAAGGCGCGAGCTCCGGCAAAGGGATGCGCGGTCAAAAATCTAGAGCCGGTAGCGGCACTAGACCCGGTTTTGAAGGAGGTCAAAATCCTCTCTACCGCCGTCTCCCCAAGTTGAAAAGCTTCCCTCTAGTGAACCGGAAAGAGTACACTACCATTAATGTAAGTAAATTAGCATCGCTGCCAGCAAACACCGAAGTTACTCTCACCTCTTTGATCCAAGCCAAAATTGTCACCACAGACGATGGGCCGCTGAAAATCTTAGGAGATGGTGAACTGAATGTACCTTTGCAAGTGCGCGCCTCGGCTTTTACCGCAGGTGCTCGCACAAAAATTGAAGCTGCAGGCGGAAGTTGCGAATTAGTTGCGTGAAGATTTGAGGTTTGAGAGTATGTCCAAATCTCAAATCCTCTCTTCTTGCTATCAGAAAATGATTTAGTCGAAAATCCCAAATCTAAAATCCCAAATCGTAACTATGGACGTTAGTAGAGAGAAAGCGCCAACTGCACAAGAGACGTTCATGCAGATGGCTCAAGCTGCTGGTTTACGAGGCCGCATCCTCGTAACCATTGGCTTACTGATTTTAGTACGCCTGGGTGTCCACTTGCCAGTCCCCGGCATCGATCGAGTCGCCTTTGCCCAAAACGTCGAAAATAGCCCTTTAATTGGCTTTTTGGATTTGTTCTCAGGAGGTGGCTTGTCAGCTTTGGGGATTTTCGCGCTGGGGATTTTGCCCTACATTAATGCTTCAATTATTGTGCAACTTCTAACGGCGGCTCTGCCAAGCTTAGAAGAGTTGCAGAAAAATGAAGGAGAAGCAGGGCGGCGCAAGATTTCTCAAATTACTCGCTACGTTTCTTTGGGCTGGGCAATTTTGCAAAGTATTGGCATTGCGATTTGGGTCAGCCCTTTTGCTCAATCTCCATCGCCTTTATTCATAGCACAAACTGCTTTGGCTCTGACAGCCGGCTCCATGTTTGTGATGTGGATATCGGAAGTGGTGACGGAGCGAGGTATCGGGAACGGAGCCTCGCTGCTGATTTTTATCAATATTGTCTCGGTATTGCCGCGCTCTTTGGGACAAACTTTTGAATTGGCTCAAAGTGGGGACACGCAAGTTGTCGGCCGTGTAGTCGTTCTGCTGCTGGTCTTTTTGGTGACGATTGTCGGGATTGTTTTTGTTCAGGAAGGTACTCGCCGCATTCCGATTATTTCGGCCCGCCGCCAAGTCGGCCGCAAAGTTTATCGGGAGAGCCGGAGTTATCTGCCCCTGCGCTTGAATCAAGGCGGAGTGATGCCGATTATTTTTGCATCTTCGGTGTTGATTGTGCCTTCTTTCCTCGCTCAGTCTCTCAATAACCCGTTTTTGGTTCAAGTTGCTAATGTTTTGAGTCCGAACGGGCCGACGCCTTGGGCTTACGCGCTGTTTTATCTGACTTTGATTCTGTTCTTCAGCTATTTCTACGCTTCGTTGATTGTCAACCCCGTAGATATGTCTCAGAACTTGAAAAAAATGGGCGCCAGCATTCCTGGAATTCGTCCGGGTCAGAAAACGAGTGATTATGTGGAGAAGGTTTTGAACCGTTTGACTTTCTTGGGAGCGATTTTTCTCGGTCTGGTGGCCATTGTACCAACTGCTGTAGAAAGCGCGATCGGCGTGCAAACTTTTAGAGGTTTTGGCGCAACTTCCCTACTGATTCTAGTAGGTGTGGCGATCGAAACTGCTAAGCAAATTCAAACTTACGTCATCTCCCAACGATATGAAGGAATGGTGAAGTAATCGCAATGCAATTTATTTTCATGGGGCCTCCAGGGGCGGGAAAGGGAACTCAGGCTCAGATATTAGGCGCTCTCTGGAAAATACCCCACATTTCTACGGGCGAAATCCTGCGCGCCTGCGTGGTGGCGAAAACTGCCTTGGGTCTAAAGGCGCAAGCTTACATGGACAGGGGTGAGTTGGTTCCCGACCAATTGCTGATGGATATCGTGCAGGAACGCTTGAATGAACCGGACGCTAATGCGGGCTGGATTCTTGACGGCTTTCCCCGCACAGTCGCCCAGGCAACTTTTTTAGACAAACTGCTGCTGGAGCTTAGCGGTGCCGAGGGGAGTACACCCAACCCAAAATCGGGTCTCAAAGCTGTTAATCTTGACGTGCCTGACGACATTTTGGTGTCTCGCCTGCTGTCGCGGGGCCGGCAGGATGACAATGAGGAGACGATCCGCCGCAGGTTGCAAGTTTATCGCGAACAAACTGAGCCTTTGATTGATTTTTACAGCGGCCGCCAACAGTTAGTTGCGGTTGATGGCGATCGAGCAATGGAATTAGTCACCGCAGAACTGCAACAATCTCTCTCGATCGACTCTTGAACCCTCTCAATACAGCTTGTTACTCACAAGCTTTTGCTAAGATATGTTAACTAGGAGCTTTTTGTGCTATCAGGTTTTGTGAGGGTTGCTAGAGACCGGATTGAACTCGATACTAATTGCCACAACTTTACTCAAGTAAAGCTAAAGCGATCCGTTGGTTGAGTCAAGAAGTCGAACGAGGCGCCCTAATTATTGCCCCCCGTTCCCGTTGGACTCCTACCAGTAAATAGGTTTTGAGGCTCACGCCGGGACACTCCTAGTTAATCAAATGTAGAGTTGAGGTAAATACCAAATTGTCTAAGCAAGATTTAATTGAAATGGAAGGGACAGTGACGGAATCCCTGCCGAATGCGATGTTTCGCGTTGACCTAGATAATGGGTTTAACGTGCTAGCTCACATTTCCGGCAAGATCCGCCGCAACTACATCAAAATTCTGCCTGGCGATCGCGTCAAAGTCGAATTGACTCCCTACGACTTGACCAAAGGCAGGATTACTTATCGCCTTCGGAAAAAATAGGCTTAGATAAAACTTTCTAAAAACTAATTCTAAGTTTAATTAGAGAGAATTTGGTAAAAAGCTTCAAATTTATGCTATAATGCTACGTTTGTAGTGTTGCCGAGAAGGGCGTCAACAACCCACCGGTGTACCGGGTTAAGTCATTGCTACGCCGTAAAAGTATCGCTCGCCAACATTTTTGTTTTGTGCAGGCGAACTTTACCCCAGCAATGGGAGTGGGTGCAAGCGGGCTCCTTCATGAAACAACCCGCACTTTATACAATTTAATCGAGGAGAGGTCTACACCTTGCCCAGCCTCTCCTCCCACCGCTCTACGGGCAGTCCCAGCGTGCCTGTTCTCCGGTAGAGCGGGGTTCTCCAGGCAGGAAGAAAGATGAAAGTTCGAGCATCTGTCAAAAAAATTTGTGAGAAATGTCGCGTCATCCGCCGTCGCGGTCGAGTGATGGTGATATGCACTAACCCGAAACACAAACAACGCCAAGGTTAGAAAAAAAGAAGATTGGGCACTGCACCCAGGTGCATCCTAATTGAACATTGTAGCCAAACAGGAAAACTAGGGAGACAAAAAGTGTGGCACGGATTGCCGGGGTAGACCTTCCACGCGATAAGCGCGTCGAAATAGGTCTGACATACATTTACGGAATAGGCTTGTCGCGGGCCCAAAAAATTATCGCTGCAACAGGCGTAAATCCTGACACTCGCGTCAAGGATTTAACAGAGGCCGACGTGACAGCTCTGCGGGCTCATGTAGAAACAACATACCAAATCGAAGGAGACCTCCGGCGCTGGGAGTCAATGAACATCAAGCGCCTGATGGACATCGGAACTTATCGCGGTCGGCGTCACCGTTTGGGTCTGCCGGTGCGGGGACAACGAACCCGTACCAACGCCAGAACCCGTCGTGGCGTCCGCCGAACAGTTGCGGGCAAGAAAAAGGCTCCTTCCAAGAAGTAACATCTTTTTGGGAAAAATACGCTGGGGGCTGCTGGCTCCTAGCGCTTCGGGACATTAGTTGAGAGAAACGTTAAAGAGACTAATATGGCGCGACCACAAACAGGCAAGAAATCTGGTGCAAAAAAGCAGAAACGGAATGTACCCAATGGGGTAGGCTACATCCAGTCTACCTTTAACAACACGATTGTAACTATTACCGACCTCAACGGCGAAGTAATATCCTGGGCATCCGCAGGTTCCAGCGGTTTTAAAGGAGCTAAAAAGGGCACTCCCTTTGCAGCTCAAACAGCAGCAGAAAGTGCTGCCCGCAGAGCCAATGACCAAGGAATGCGCCAAATAGAAGTAATGGTGAGCGGACCCGGAGCAGGTCGAGAAACTGCTATTCGGGCGCTGCAAGGGGCGGGACTGGAAATTACCCTGATTAGAGATGTTACCCCAATTCCTCACAACGGCTGTCGCCCTCCCAAGCGGCGTAGAGTCTAAAACGATTTGAGATTTTAGATTTTAGATTTTGGATAATGGCTAACTGCTTAAAGTCAAAAACTAATGCTTCTAACTGTTGCCCCGTCCATCCAAAATCCGAAATCCATTCAGGGGTATGCTCTGCAATCTAAAATCAAAAATCAAAAATCCACAGTGGAAAAGGGAGGTCACTCCGTGGCGCAGTTTCAAATTGAATGTATAGAGTCTAACACTGACAAAGACCGGAGTCAGTACGGAAAATTCGTCCTGGAACCGCTCGATCGCGGTCAAGGAACAACTGTTGGGAATGCGCTTCGGCGAGTTCTGCTGTCAAATTTGGAAGGAACAGCAGTAACTTCAGTCAGAATCGCGGGCGTCAATCACGAGTTTGCCACGATCGAAGGGGTACGTGAGGATGTTCTAGAAATTCTCCTGAACATGAAAGAGGTCGTCCTCAAAACTCATTCTCAGCAGCCGCAAATCGGCAGGTTGCGGATTGAGGGGCCTGTAACAGTAACGGCCGATCGATTCGATTTGCCCTCAGAGGTGGAATTGATCGATCGATCCCAGTACATTGCAACTCTCTCCCCAGGCTCAGTTCTGGAAATGGAATTCAGAATTGAAAAAGGCATCGGATACCGAGCAGTAGACCGCAGTCGCGATGATGGATCGGCTTTGGATTTTCTCCAAATTGACGCCATCTTTATGCCGATTCGCAGAGTCAACTACAGCGTTGAAGATGCTAGGGTAGGTGGCACGGTCGAGAAAGACCGGCTGATTATGGAAATCTGGACTGATGGCAGCGTGACGCCTCAAGAAGCTTTGAGTCAATCTGCCCACATCCTGGTAGATTTATTTGCACCTCTCAAAGACATCACCCAAGATTCTCTCAAACCAGAGTATCCCGGTGAAGCCGATCCTACTAGCCAAATTCCGATCGAAGAATTGCAGTTGTCCGTCCGGGCTTACAACTGTCTCAAGCGGGCTCAGATCAACTCAGTCGCAGACTTATTGGATTATACCCAAGAAGACTTGCTCGAGATCAAGAACTTCGGGCAGAAGTCCGCAGAAGAAGTGATTGAAGCTTTACAAAAACGCTTGGGCATTACCTTGCCACAGGAAAAATCAGCTAAAAGTTAATCAACGGGTAACGGGTAAAAAAGTTCTGAATTTTAAGTAGGTGAGTTTTTAAGTTAAAGAATTCACCCCCCTAGATCGCGGACTATCCCGGCGCCCAATTACCAATTACCAATTACCAACTGCTATGCGTCACCGCTGTCGCGTTCCCCAACTCAGCAAACCGGCTGACCAGCGCCGCGCCCTACTGCGCTCGCTGACCACCGAATTAATCCGCCACGGTAAAATCACTACCACTCTCGCCCGCGCCAAAGCGCTGCGCTCAGAGGCGGACAGGATGATTACCCTGGCCAAAGATGGCTCCTTGGCCGCTCGCCGCCAAGCTATGGGCTATATCTACGATAAACAGTTAGTACACGCCTTGTTTGAGGCGGCACAAGAACGGTACGGCTCGCGCAACGGGGGCTACACCCGCGTAGTACGAACAGTCCCCCGTCAAGGAGACAATTCCGAAATGGCGATCGTTGAACTGGTTTAATTCAATTTTGGGTTGGAGATTTGTGATTTATGACTGACAATCCAAAATCCCCAATCGAAAATCCCCAATCGATACAGCGCGTTGCTCTAGTAATCCAATACCTCGGCACTAACTTTCACGGTTGGCAGCGACAGCCGAACCAGCGTACAGTACAAGAAGAAATTGAAACAGCAATATCGACTGTTCTGGAACGCCCGGTAACGCTGCACGCTGCTGGGAGAACCGATGCGGGAGTTCACGCCGCTGCTCAAGTAGCCCATTTTGATGCCCACGGCCCAATTCCGGCTCACCGCTGGGCAAGCGTTCTCAACTCTCGACTGGCAAAAGATATTTTAATTCGAGCTTCGGCAAAGGTGGAACCTACCTGGCACGCTCGGTTCTCAGCCAGTTGGCGGCGCTATCGCTACACCCTTTATACAGACCCGACCCCTAATTTGTTTGTGCGTCCTTTTGCTTGGCACTGCTATCACGCCCCTGTGGATGAATCTTTGATTCAGACAGCATTGACACCGCTCATCGGGCGGCATCACCTGGCTGCTTTCCACCGCGCGGGTTCTGCCCGCCCCCATTCCTGGGTGGACGTGCAAGCGGCCGAGTGTCAGCGTTCTGGGCCTCTTATCTATATTGAGGTTCAGGCGAGCGGGTTTCTGTACGGGATGATGCGGCTGCTGGTGGGGTTGCTGGTGCAGGTGGGTCGCGGGGAAAGGCCGATCGACAATTTCACCGATATCTGGGTCAACGAACGCCGAGAAATGGTAAAATATGCCGCTCCCGCTCAAGGTTTGTGCCTGCTGCGGGTTGGCTATTCAGAATTTCCCTTTCCCCCAGATGTCTGGTACGACACCCAGCCAAAATTAGTCATTAGTCATTAGTCATTAGTCATTAGTCATTAGGTAACTACTAATAAAAAACTAAGGACAACTAACAATTAAAAACTGACAACTGACAACTGACAACTGACAACTAACGACAGTTAACAGTTAATAGACAACTAACAACAAACAATGAACAAAACTTACGTCCCTACTCAAGACTCCCTAGAGCACAAGTGGTACGTGGTCGATGCCGCCGACCAGCGACTGGGCCGTCTGGCAACTGAAGTTGCCATGTACCTCCGGGGGAAACACAAACCGACTTACACTCCTTCTATGGATACCGGCGACTTCGTAATTGTCATCAATGCGGACAAAATCGCTGTTACTGGCAAAAAACGCACCCAGAAAATCTACCGCCGCCATTCTGGAAGACCGGGCGGCATGAAAACAGAAACTTTTGCCAAATTGCAAGCACGTTTGCCCGAAAGAATTGTCGAAGAAGCTATACGAGGAATGCTGCCTCACACTTCTCTGGGCAGACAACTGTTTACTAAACTCAAGGTGTACGCTGGCCCCAACCACCCGCACCAAGCTCAAAAACCAGAAGAATTAATTGTTCACACGATTCCGGGAGGAAATGAGTAATGCAAGCAACAGATACATCGGGTCGCGCTGTGTACTGGGGTACCGGCCGTCGCAAGTGTTCCGTAGCGCGGGTGCGTTTGGTTCCCGGCACTGGCATACTGACAGTCAATGGTAAAGAGGGGGATTTGTACCTGCAATTCAACCCTACTTATTTGGCTCTGGCTAAGGCCCCTCTGGAAACTTTGGGTCTGGAAAATGAGTACGACATTTTGGTAAAAGTCGAAGGCGGTGGCTTGACAGGTCAGGCTGACTCGATTCGCTTGGGTGTCGCTAGAGCACTTTGTCAATTAGACCCGGACAACCGCAAGCCTCTGAAGACTGAGGGCTATTTGACTCGCGACCCGCGGGCCAAAGAACGGAAAAAGTACGGTTTGCGGAAAGCTCGCAAAGCTCCTCAATACTCCAAGCGGTAATCGAGGGAAGAAGGAAGAAGGAAGAAGGAAGAAGGACGAAGGAAAAGGCAAAAATTATCTATCCAGATTATATCTGCCTTTTTTTGAAGTTTATTTCCCATTCCTGATTCCTGGTTGCAATAGATATAAGGCAAAATTCGTGCTGTTGTTGGTGTACAAGTCCTGCGGCAGCTAAAATGGTTGTAAAGTCAAAAATTAGAGAGTAAAAAACAATGGCAAAAGAAGGCATTCACCCTGAGTGGTATCCCGAATCTCAGGTTTATTGCAACGGCGAACTTGTGATGACTGTGGGTTCAACAAGACCAAAGCTTCAAGTTGATGTCTGGTCGGGAAATCATCCTTTCTATACTGGCACTCAGAAGATTATTGATACTGAAGGTCGTGTGGAGCGCTTTATGCGGAAATACGGCATGACTGAGGTAGAAATGCCGAAGGCAGATGCTTCCTCTGGGCCGCTGAAAATGGAAGAGCCGAAAGCAGATGCTTCTAAGGCTGCTGGTAAAGGCAAAAAGAAGAAGTAGCCGGATTGTCATTTGTCCGCAGTTTGTTGAGAGTAGTTCTTTCTACTGGCAACTTACCGCCCTCGGATTTTAGATTTTAGATTGAAGACTTCGCTATGCAGGCAGTTGAGTTCTATCGCGTAGAGTTCGATCGACATTCTATCCTAACTGCTCTTGAGTTCTAAAATCTAAAATCTAAAATCTAAAATCTAAAATCGATCCGCCCTCGGATTGGAGAGTTTAGATTGAAGACTTGCTAAGCAGGCAGTAGAGTTCGATGGAGATTCTATTCCAACTGTTCTTCAAATCTAAAATCTAAAATCTAAAATCTAAAATCTAAAATCGATTGACAAAGGACAACTGACAATGGCTGAATCTTATTTGCTGGATAAATTGAAGTCGGTAGAGCAAACTTTTAATGAGTTGACTCGCCGCATGGCTGACCCGGATGTCGCTAGGGACAATCAAGAGTTTCAACGGGTAGCAAAAGCTCGATCGTCCTTGGAGGAAGTGGTCGATACTTTTGCTCTGTGGAAAACGACTCAGGAAGATTTGGTGGACACGCGACAGGTTCTCAAGGAAGCTGCGGGCGATCGAGATATGCAAGAAATGGCTGGGCTGGAAGTTCAGGAACTTGAGTCGAAGCTGGAGAATTTGGAAAGTCGTTTGAAGGTTTTGCTGCTCCCCCGCGACCCGAACGATGACAAGAATATTATGCTGGAAATTCGGGCGGGTACTGGCGGAGATGAGGCTAGTATTTGGGCGGGAGATTTGCTGCGGCTGTATTCGCGCTACGCTCAAACTCAAGGCTGGCAGGTGAAGTTGGTGAGCGAGTCGCTGGCGGAAATGGGCGGCTTTAAAGAGGTGATTCTGGAAGTTACGGGCGACAGCGTTTACAGCAAGCTGAAGTTTGAGGCTGGAGTACACCGGGTGCAGCGAGTGCCTGTGACTGAGGCTGGCGGCCGGGTGCATACTTCGACGGCGACGGTGGCTGTGATGCCGGAGGTTGATGATGTGGAGATTCACATTGATCCGAAGGATATTGAGATGAGTACGGCTCGATCGGGCGGCGCTGGCGGTCAAAACGTGAACAAGGTGGAAACTGCTGCGGATTTGTTTCACAAGCCGACGGGAATTCGGATTTTCTGTACTGAGGAGCGCAGTCAGTTGCAGAATAAGGAGCGGGCGATGCAGATTTTGCGGGCTAAGCTCTATGAGATGAAGTTGCGGGAGCAGCAGGATGAGGTGAAGTCGCGGCGTTTGGCTCAGGTTGGTACTGGTTCGCGATCGGAGAAGATTCGCACGTACAACTATAAGGACAATCGGGCTACCGACCACCGTTTGGGGGAGAATTTCTCGCTCAATAGTGTTTTGGAAGGGGATATTGAGGGGATTATTCAAACTTGCATTTCTCAGGATCAGCAGGAACGTTTGGCTGAGTTGGCTGCTTCTACTAATTGATGGAGTGATGGGGGGCACATCTTGGGGTGTGCCTTTGTTCTCTGATGAGGTGGTAGATGTGGTTGAGTAGGGTGTCCCAAATTTGGTTGGCGATGCCTACGGCTGGCTACGCCTACGCGATCGGATAGTTGAAATGTTCGAGGTCGTATTGTACAACTTCTTCTAGTGGTTGTAAGGTTTGCTGGTTTCGGCGGGTTTTTATGGCTGCGATCGCCTCTTGTTGCCAACGCGCAAATAATATGTAGCTGAAGTTATATTAGATATATTCTCACTCAGATTCATTTGGCTGTTTACCTTATGAAGCATATTATGAAGCAAAAACTTCCCCGGATCAACCCGACTACGCTGATTAAGAGTTTGGGGCGATTTACCCTGATCGCGACGTTTTCTTTTGGTCTGGGGACTTGGAAAAACTGGGGACATTATAACAGCTATTGGCATGGCACAATCTTTCGTGTGCAAACAGTTGATTTCAATATGTTATCTCATACTCTGCCAGGAAAACTATCCTATACCTTATTACAAGGAAGCATAGGAGAATTGCAGCGAACTTTAGACAGCAACTATGGATTATTTGGGCTGATTGTTACTGATTGCAAAATATCTACCAAAGATTGCCTATCCGAGCAAATTCTTTATCAATCAAAATCTTCTCAGCAGTGGACAAAGGAAATTTCATTAGCAACTTTGTCAAATCATCCATACGACTTACTACAAAATCCACCTCCGCTGCAAGCAGAGCGGCAATATGCTAAACCTCGTGATAGTAAACCCATCCCTACTGGTAGAGTTAACTCAGGAGAAATAATCGGTCGTGTGTACTATGTCCGGGGAGTACCGCCGACATTTATTGAAGATTATAATAATTGGATTAAAAATCCATTTCAAAAAACAGGTTCCCGGACTCTTTACACATTGACAGTCGCTTTATTTTTCGTTAGTGGTTTGAGCGCGTGGATAATTATTGAGGTAGTTTTATCTGCCAAACGGAATGAGCAGCACCATGCACAGCAACAACGGGAACAATTACAGCGGGAAATTCAACAGATTAAGCTGCAATTAGAAGAGAAAAACCAGCAAACTATCGAATTAATTGACCAGCGAGAGAGAGGTCTTGCTGAACTGCAATCTTATCGGCAAGAACAGGAGCAAAATAAGAGAGAACTGGAAAATCAAATTGCATCTTATGAAAGCGAACTGGCTCTTAAAGAACAGCAACAGCAAGAAACTGCTCAAACTTTAGAAGAATTGCAATTACTACGGCAAAAGTTGCAAGAAACGTCTCAACGAGAATCTGAAGCAAAGCAGCAGATTAAGCTGCAATTAGAAGAGAAAAACCAGCAAACTATCGAATTAGCTGACCAGCGAGAGAGAGTTGTTGCTGAACTGGAATCTTATCGGCAAGAACAGGAGCAAAATAAGAGAGAACTGGAAAATCAAATTGCATCTTATGAAAGCGAACTGGCT
>NZ_JAUBOZ010000005.1:123595-168745 GCF_036700475.1 Microcoleus sp. T2B6
CTTAAAGAACAGCAACAGCAAGAAACTGCTCAAACTTTAGAAGACGACTTGCAATTACTATGGCAAGAGTGGCAAGAAACGTCTCAGCGAGAATCTGAAGCAAAGCAGCGGAGTGAAGCGCTCAATCAGACAATAGCTGATTTGAAGCGTGATCGAGATTTAATACAACAGCAATCTCGTCAGCTAGAGCAACAGTTAGAAACAATACCTAATATTAATGAACTCAATGCTGCTCTAGAAGGAGCTAGGGCAGAATCAGAGCGGATTAAAGCACAATTAAGGGATTTTGAAGTTTATGTTTTAGAAGAAAATCACAAGCTAGAAGAGAAAAATGCTGACTTAGACCGAGAACTAAATTCAGCTTTAGAAGAAAATCACAAGCTAGAAGATGAAAATGCTGAATTAGACAGAAAACTAAATTCATCTAAGGAGTATATCCGTTATTTGCAAAATATAATGGATGATAACAATTCTTTGATATCAGATACTCAAGAGATAGTTATAGATAGTTCCTCTTCTGCTGGAGTTAGTTATAGATTGAGAAATGTTTCAGGCAGAGGTGCGGTGCGGTCTTTAGAGCGTTTGGGATTCACCGAAGATAGGCAAAGAGGCAGCCATGTTATCCTGAAAAAAATGATAACACAAACAATTTCTGTCCCCGTACCAATACATGAGGGTCAATCATTAAAGCGTGGGACACTCAGGGCTATTATTCGGCAAGCAGAGATAACCAGAGAGGATTTTTTAGATAATCTGTGATCATGTTGAATGGGAAAAAACAATTTTAATGGAGTTTAATTACAAATGAAATTTAGGGTAATCGAAACACTAATTGCTAGTTCTATTATTCTATCAATTTCATCCTTATCATCTGCTCAAAGTAATCAAAAAAAATCTACAATTCTACCCACAGGAACTTACTACTCTCAAGGAACCATGTTCAATAATTCCCGGAGAGAAATTGCACATAAAAACAATAGAATCTGTATTAAGATTGTCAAGGGCCCTGCAAATCCTTACAAGGGAGTGGAAGATATCACAATTAGCAGCGTGTCTTTTCAAAAGGGGAAATTCTATATTGATGCTACCGGAGAAGAGTTAATCTTAGAAAAAAATGGAAAAGTAATAAATAGTGGTCGTGGTGGTGTATGGGAGTATAGAGGCACCTCACCAGATCCCAGGAGTCAACCTATACAGGCTCAAAAAATGGCAGAGTGTGTAGCGGCTCAAGGACGATATGTACAGAAGATGCAAGGAATATCCATCTCAGGAATCGATTTTCCCAAGCATTAACCATGATCGACATAGGTGGGGTTAATGGGGGACTAGGCGCAAGCTAGGCTGAGCCTTTGTTCCCTGATGACTTGACGGATGTGGTTGAGGAGGGCTTCCCAAATTGCGTCGGCGATCGCCACTGGATATTTGAAATGTTCGAGGTCGTATTGTACAATGACTTCTAGGGGTGCTAGGATTTGCTGGTTTCGACAACTGGCAATTGCTGCGATCGCCTCTTGTTGCCATCTGGCAAATAGTCTGTAGCTGAAAAAGGAACTGCATTTTTGTCCTTTCTTGTTCAGGTAAACGACTATTACTTGATGTTGTTTGGGGTAAACTTTGACTATCCGGTTGACGGGCATTCTCAGGGCTTCGGCTGCTTCTTTTTTGGAGATTTGCCAGCGCTGGGGTTTTAGCCAACCGGAGGCTGTAAGGCTCTGGCGTGTGTGGCTGGGCTTGTGAGTTTTTAGATTGCGTCTCTTGGTCATTGCTATTTCTCCTAAATCGGTTTTCATTAAAATTAAAAGTTTCAATGTAATTAAAATAGTATCTGCTAAATCTTCTCCTGTCAAGCAAGACAGGTAAATTTGTTGGTACACAAGTAAACTAGGAATTGTGGTTATCTCGTGGCTGATACCGTGGACGCAGAAGCTAAGAAAAAACTGAGTGAGGTTGTTAAATTAGCGCGGGGCTCGATGAGTCTGACTGCTTTTGGCAAGCTGTTGGGAGTTTCTGCTGCCTCTGTCTTGTATTGGGAAAAGGGGCAGGTACTTCCAGATACGAAAAATTTGACTCAGATTGCGACAAGAGCAGGCTTTACGATGGAAGAGCTCATGGCTCATCTTGAAGGCAAGCCGGTGCAGGAACCCGTAGATACTAACGATCTGCTTAAAAAAATTCAATGTATGCCAATTAGTGAGTTGGCAGTTATTGGTAGAGCCGTGATGGATAGACTTGCTGCTGCTGCTGAGTCTTCTGGGTAAGTACAGTTGATGTGGAGCTATTTAAGGTACTATTAAAATCATAGTTGTTACTGATTGGTATACTTCTAATATTAGCAGCGATAAGTTAGCTTGTCAACAACAAGTGAAAAAATCATAAATTGAGAAGTAAACTTGTTAAATGTGGTTAAGTGGTAACTGCGATTGTGGATGCTGAAGGTAAGAGAAAACTGATCGAGATTGTTAAGTTAGCGCGTGGCGACCTCAGCCAGCGAGCTTTTGGCAAGCTTTTGGGCGTGTCATCGACTGCTGTACAGTTGTGGGAAAAAGGCCAGAGCATTCCGGATACGGAAAATTTGACTCAGATTGCTATTAGAGCTGGTTTCACGCTAGAAGAACTCATAGGTCATCTCGACGGGAAGCCGATGCGGGAACCGATGGATACGAACGATATGCTTAAAAAAATTCAATGTATGCCGATCGCAGATTTGGCGGTAATTGTCCGAGCGGGCGTGGAGCGGCTGGCTAATGCTGCTGAGTCTTCAGGCAAGTACAGTTGAGCGGGTACGAGCCGATCGCCCTTAAAAATTTCCACCACTCGTGCTTATCACAAATCTAGTAATTTGTCAAGGCAAAATCTACTTTGTTACGGAGTGCGATCGCCCTTATGGACTGACGCACTCCAAGCAAAGAAACCGGGTTTTTTACCGAATCTGCGGGATACAACGCGTCTTATCGTAAAAAACCCGGTTTCGGGGCCCCTATGCGATCGCCCTTATGAAAAAACCATTCGCCCTATCCCTGACTCAATATGTCTAAAAACTCTTGGACAATGCGATCGGGTTCTTCGCAGCATCTTTGGGCGTCACAATAGTGGATGATACTGATACCAGCAGATGCAAACTGCCGAAAAGAAATTGATCCAACAGAATGGCATTAACCTACGGCAAATTCTGTGAACTGGCGCATATAGGGTGCATGGAACCCCAGAACAATATCATCTTTAGCAATACCTAATTCCATTAAATCCAGGGTGATATCGTCTGCCGTTGTGTTGAGTTGGAGCCAGATTTTTTCATCTTTAATATCGAGGTGTAAAATTGGGCCGTAGACACGCTTACTTTTGTGCCAGCCGACATACGCTAATTGGTAATGGTCGCGCTGTGGATCGAACAGAATTTGGAGTTCTAACTCTGAATTGCTAGAAGTTCCAGAACGCATCTGAGCATAGTTGAGTAAGGCTTGCTGCACGGCATTTCGATAACGATCTAGTTTAGCCATTGTCTGATTTCCTCTCTGGTAGGATCGTAGACGATGAGACGGGTTTGACTCCTTTGAATGACGGATTGAATGAAGGGAACAACAAAAAAGTCGTCATAAATGCTGACAGGAACGGCGAGGTAAAGTTTTCGATCGGGATCGGTATCTTCGAGTGCGTAGCGATAGTTAAGACACTGACCCAAGGCCGTATGAAATTCCGAAAGTGTAGAGGCTCCAAGAAAGCTTTTGACCTCAACTGCGATTTTTTGACCCTTGCGCTCGGCAATGAGTAACTTCTCTGCTCCAAAGTCAATGTAGAGGTTGCTGAGGCGCTCGATCGGGATTGTAAGTGGATCATCGGTAATTGTCCAGCCATCTTTTTGGAGGGCGACTTTTACGGCTTCATGAAATCGATCTTTGGCAGGCATAGCCACTGAGAACGCTTTACTATTCCTATTTTACCATTGAATCGTGCTGCCCGATCGCCGATCGATACAGGAATTACGTTTTAACTAAATGCGATCGCCCTCTCCCTGACTCAATATGTCTAAAAATTCTCGGACAATGTGATCGGGTTCTTCTGTGCATCTGTTAGCGTCGCAATAGTGGATGATGCTGATACCGTGAGATGCAAACAGTCGATCGCGCGTTTCATCTTTTTGTGTGTCGGGATGCCATATTTCCAGAATACCCCATTTGCCTTGGTGGAAGATGAGAAAATCTGGTTCTTGGTTTTGTCGGCCTGCGGGTGTGGTGAGCCGGGCTTTGGAGTTGGGGAAAAAGAGGGTGTTTGTGCGATCGAGGGCTTCGGCTATTTTTACTTCTTCTTCGCAGCGAAAGCGCAGATCGTTCCAGTGATAAATCCGTTCTTTTGTGCTAGACAAAATTCCTTGGTTATGTGCGTCTTCAGCCTTGATAATTTCATCTGATACTGTATAATAATCAGATAGAATTGCACCGTGTAAATCTGCTGATGAATCTGATTAACTTAAGTTAGCGAATGATAGTTTTGCTCCGCTTAAGTTAGCACCGCTGAGATTAACTCCAATAACTTGAGTTCGATGTAATGTCACTTGATTTCGCCGCAAGTATCGCTTAAAAACAGAGCGTAAATTATTTTTTTTTACCTTTTCATCAAAAGCCTCTGAGAGTTGTTTCCAGAGTTTAGCCGCCAGCGCTTTTATGTATTCATCATTATATTGAGAGAGTTGAGAAATTTCCTCATAGGAATATCTGCCTTCCCAGCATTGTCTGAAGATGATCTCTTGCACGTCGTTTAAGCCTTCGCCATCGAGGACTGTTTCTGCGATCGCGATTGCTTCATCAACGGTCATGGCTTAAGTTTCCTTAAAGTATATATTTGGTGAAGTTTTGACAATAATACCATTTTTTTATGATGCTGTATAGAATCCGATCCCCCCTAAAGAGGGCGGGCGGGCACGGGGAGTAGGGGTCGCACCGCCCCTACAAGGGGGGAGACAAGATTTTGATCAAAGTCCCCCTTCTTAAGGGGGATTTAGGGGGATCGAGATATGTGCAACGACCCATTAAATTAATATAAGAGGCTATATCTTAGGAATTAAGGCTGATGTTCATTCAACCAATTGGTTAAATCTGAAGCTTCGGAAAAGTCCAAAAGCGCCTCTCCTAAATCCTCTAATTCTTCTACGGATAAAGTGTGAATTTGTTCGCGGGTTTCAGATGCGATCGCACCGATGCGTCGAGTCAACTGGCGAGTGAGGAACGACAGCGCCTCATCTTTCCTTCCTTCAAGGAGGCCTAGTTGTCTTCCTTCAAGGAGGCCATCTTCGCGAATTTCTTGGTAAATCACAGAACCGCGCATAGTTTCTTTCCTAAATAGTTGTCTGATTAAGTTTTTTTCAAATCTCAAACCTGCGAGCACTTGGGTGCAAGCGAGTAAATCCGCTTGTTGAGTAGGTTCTTCTATTGTAGCAATCTGAGTAGCTATTTGCTCTAACAAAGTTCGCGGCGAGTTGGTTTGGGATAGTGTCGCGAGTGGGAGCAAGCCGGGGACGGACAGCAGTAAAGCGGGGTCTTGTTCCCAGAGGCGAATAACTCTATATCCGTGTCGGGTGTTCGCGTCTGTGTACTCCGATACAAAAACTTGTTCTGAGGCTGTTTGCTGCAAAAAGATTACTACTTGATTGATGGAACAGGAGTATTGCCGTTTGAGCCTGACGTAGTAGTCTAGCATTCTGAAGGCGATCGGCGGGTCGGAGTAGGGTCGGGTTTCAAATTCCAGATGCAGGATTTGGTTATCTGTTTGCAGGAAAACGAGAGAATCGGCTCGGATGGGCTCTTGAATTAGTTCGGTTTTGAGTACCTGAACGCTGGTGGGCTCGTCAATTGGCAGCAGCCAGCGGACGAAGGCGACGGGGAATTTTTCTGCTAGATATTTGCAGGTGTTGTCGTAGGCCAAGGAAGTTGGGTTGTGAGGGTTGATTAGAAGAGTTTAACTCTAGCGGCATCTACCTGAGAATAGATTTTAGGGCGATTTGGGGAAAGTCCTTACTTTTTATCACTTTTTGTCACTTTTTCTCACTGACACAGATCGGGTCGTATTGGTAAGCTGATTTGAATAAAGAACACTCGACAAAAAGAATATAAGGAGAAAGATTGTGGAACAGTGGATTAACTTCGAGCAATCTTTTAACCAGCGTTTAAATAGCCAAGATTTAGACGAACAACAGACTAAAGCTAGAAACACCAAGCTTGAAGGTCATGCTTTAGTTAGAGGCGTTGCAGGTTCTGGCAAGTCATTAGTGTTGCGGAATCGTATTGAAAAACTAATCGAGGCAGGATATAACGATATTTTGGTATTGTGCTACAACCGCTTCATGAATGGATGGATTGATTCAATAATAAAAGAAAAAGGCTTGAGTTTAAAAGTAGAGAGTCGAACTTTTCATAGTTGGGCTTATCGCATTGGATACGATTACAATTGGGATGAAATTCCTGAAAAGCGGCAGCAAATTATTGATCTAGTTAAAACATATTATAATGCCAACCCCAAAAAGCGTTATAAAGCAATTCTAATTGATGAAGCTCAAGATTTTTATGATGAATGGTTTATGGCGATGTTATCTGCTGTAGATCCCGACACAAACTCTATCTTTTTTGTCTATGATAACACTCAGTCAGTTTACGGTCAGCCACATCGAAGAAAGCGAGAGTGGACTTGGAAGAGTCTTGGATTTGATATTCCTCCACGTCGTTCGCAAATATTTGATATAAACTATAGAAACGCGCCAGAAATTATAGAATTAGCTTGGCAGTTTATATGTCCTTATTTAGCTAGTGCTAATATGAAGACAAGTAAACGTTCAGGTTCTAATATCGGTAGTATTGTCGAACCACTCAAAAAGTCTTCTCGCAGTTCATCTATTAAGCCAATGCTTGTAAAAAGTGATATGTCTCCAGATAATATAGCTAAACAGGTTAAACTGGCATTGAGCAGTCATCCAGTATCTTCAATCGGAGTTTTATTGCATCCACAAGAGTCAAGATTCTTTAAATCAGAAATTAGTAGATGCCTGGGAGAATTGGGTGTTCCCCATCACGCTCCAAAGGGTTCTCCAGACCGAGGTAATAACCTTGTAAACCGACCTTTGGTAATAGTCGATTCTTGGAATGCGCTGAAAGGAGTTGAGTTTGATGCCGTTATTATTGCTGGCGTTGACCAAGTGGAAGAATTATCAGATCCCGATAAAAATTTTCAAGAAAAAGCAGGACTTTATACAGCAATAACAAGAGCAAGAGATCACGTAGTTATGTTATACCAAGATGAAACTCAAGTTGTGCAGCAACTTCAAAACATTTTGACAGCACCGGATGTTTTGGAGAGTGACTCAAATGCAAATGCTCAGGCTGCTTAGTGTGCAACATTAAGTCCTAGGATAGTAGGACATTTCTTAAGTTCATCTGATAACTTTTAGCTCCGCGATCGCTTCATTAACTGTACCTCGAAACACCTTTCCAGATTGATAGTCTTGTTTTCCTTGTGCAATGTTAGCAGCAATTTCGGTGCGACGGCGATCGCTAAGTCTCCGGTGCATGATGACAAGTAAAGCAGTTTGTTCGTCTATAGACAATGTTTCGATCTCGTCTAAAATACTGTCAAATGTTGAGGTTTGCATGGTGAATTAGGTTTTGTGGCGATGAGGGCAGTCTTATTTTACTCAGGTTTAATAGAATTTGCTGAAGGCGATGGGAGGTGCGATCGCCTCCTTTGACAGTTTTTGAAGTGCGATCGCCCTTAACAAATAAGAAAAAGCGCGATCGATCAATCGTCCCTTAAAGCCGACAGTGTTAAGGAATGAAAATCCGACCAACTCCTATATAGTTTTCGATGTAAAGTACAAGCTCAATCAAGCGATCGACACATTGCTCCCGATAGTCACGCTCAGCCACTCGATCGATGTTTCCGAGGGTAACAACAGGTAGCGAAGTTGGTGAACTTTCTTCACGAATAACTTGCTCTAACGAATCTGTTCCTTTCATACTGCGATTTGCTGTCAGCAGAATCATCTGGTTGTCTTGAGCAAATCGCCAAACAATTCGATCGCTACTATTAATTGGTAACTCAACTTCTTCAAAAATCACGAAGCGAATCGATAGTAAATCAAGCCAACCTCCGGCAGTTATACTGCCAAAAAGCATGAGAGCTTGCCCCTCAATATTAGGGTCAATTATAAAAATCATCAGCTTGATACAGCAAGTCTAGCTTTTCGTGCCTGAAGTTTTGCCCAAGCTGCCTGTCGATCCGGCTGTGGCGGCATTCCTGCAATCTGAGCGAGTCGATCGCGATTGCGATCTTCCCAATACTGCCGGATTTCTTCTGCCTGTTGCAAAACTATTTGATACTCTGATTCTACTTCAGTACGATTTGTTTCAATATAGGACATTGCTGCGTTGAATTGTTCGTCGGTTATGTAAAACTGATTGTGGATTAGCTTGGGTGGATAGCCAGCGCAGATGTAATCCATGAGTTGATAAAGTGTAATCCGCGTACCTGCGATCGTGAGTCCGCGCTCGGTGCGAATAATGGTTGATTTTCCGCTTGATACCGAAGTCATAGTTGTAACCTTTAAGCGATTATCTTCATTTTACCTTACTGTATCGACTCATAAATTCTCGCCCTCCAAGTCAAATCCCTTCCACTCCATCATACTTTCAAGGATTCTCGCTGCTGCTCACTACAAGGCACTCCATAAGCAGTATACGGTCTAACATCAGGCGGTTGCAGTCCCAAAACAATTGATTTAGCCGGAATTCCCGCTGCAACTAACTCCTCAGCAATCAGGCGATCGGTATTATTTGCTTGAATCCACACCTGACCATCAATAATATCAATATGAATCACGCAATGGTGAATGCGCTGCTCGTTAAACCAACCTATATTGATTAACATATAGCGGTCATTTTCTACATCAAAAATTGTGGCGTTTTGCGTCCCACTATCACAAACGGGAATCTCAGCGTATTCAGTAAGGAGCTGTCTAACAAGTTGGCGATAATTATTTAAGCTATCCATTGTACTATTTCCTCGGTTTTTGGGTTAAAAACAACAAGATTTAGGCGGTTATTATCTAGCAATATCTGACCAAATCTTTGTCCTTCAAAAAGCTCCGTAAAAGCATTTAGTGGAATTGCAAGATACAGTTGTCTTTCTGATTCCGTCCGTTTTAAGATGTCATAGTAAAGAGTATATTGACCCAAAGCTTGCTCTAAATCTGCAATTCGAGACTCTCTGATAAAACTTTTAACTTCAACGGCTATTTTGCGATCGTTGTTCTCAGCAGCTAATAGCTGTTCGGCACCAAGATCGATCGATAGGTTTCTCTTCGCCCAAGCCAAGGGATACGGATCGTGGGTAATTGTCCAGCCAGCCTTAATCAGAGCCTGTTTGACAAGTTGATGATAAATGTCTCTTGCTGGCACGATTGCTCTCTTTTGCGATCGAGGTTGACACTGACTATTATAATGTATTGCATCGCACCTTCTCACCCTCACTTTTCTACAACCTTCTCCCATCCCCTGCTTTGAAAGTTGTTGAAGTGCGATCGCCCTTTTTCCTCCACCACACAAACAGAATTTTACAATAGCATTCAACAAGCAATTTGAAGCGTCCTAGGTTCAGGGATAGATTCACCTTCTGCTTCCCATGCTTCCAAATACATTTCAATCACTTCTTCGCCCTTATGAATTGCTTCCTCACGAGTTTGACCGTGAGTGCAAGGCATCACCACGCGATCGCCAAACTCTGGAATCGTGACTAAGAAAAGCCGATCTTCATCAGACCATTGAATAATCATACTGTATCGACTCATAAATCCTCGCCCTCCCTTAACTCATTGAGTTCAGTTAATAACTGTGCTAACTGCTTTTCTAGGTAGAGTGCCACATCCTCTCCATCTTTGCCGGGAATTGTCAGTGTTTTTCTGAGCATTGGATGTCGCCAACGCTCATGGCTACCTTTGCCGCGCTTGGGTAGATAAACAAAACCTTCACGCGCAATTTGAACTTTTAACTCTCTAATTTTCCTTGGCATGGATTTTGTCTACTGCTCTACTTTATTTTATCACTTTTTTTCCACTCCTCTAAAAGCGTGCTAAGTTCACGGATAGATTCATATTTTTTACAAAAATTTCCATGATAATATATTTGCGATTCAACGATAGTTTGTTTTTAGGAGATATCTATTAAAAGTCCGATCGCGCCCAACAACAACAGTATCGATCGAAATCCCAACAGATACCTGAGAATCCCTAAACAAAGTAGAACTCCATCGAGATATGCCTCAGTCAGTTGTGCTCAAATTTTACATTGGGCAAGGTTTGCGGCAAGATTTAACAAAATTGTTTAGCGATCGCCCCACCTCACCCAAATATTCCTGCACCCACATCGAGGCCAGAAACCCGGTTTCTTCGTATATCTCTAGCTGAGAATCAGTGATTTTTCATAGAAACCCGGTTTCTTCCCGTAACTCCTACCAAATCAAAATCTGGCAATACCCTAAATATAATTAAAATTTGTTAAGATTAACACGACCTCAGCGCCGGCATCCCATTCCCCGCGCTTACATCCCCTTCCCCAGCCCCCACAACAATGCTGCGACTCGAACACATCAGTAAAATTTACCCCACAGGCGTCGTACTCAAAGATGTCACCTGGGAAGTCAAACCAGGCGATCGCATCGGCTTAGTAGGCGTTAACGGTGCCGGCAAATCCACCCAACTCAAAATCATCGCCGGCGAAATCGAACCCACCGCAGGCGAAGTCATTCGCCCCGCCAGCCTCCACATCGCCTACCTCTCCCAAGAATTTGAAGTAGATCCGACTCGCACCGTCAGAGAAGAATTTTGGCGCGCCTTCAGCGAAGCCAACGAAGTCCACGAATCCCTGATGCAAGTCCATCGAGACTTGGAAAACTCCTCCCCAGAAAATCTCGACGAACTGATCCACAAAATGGATCGGCTGCAACGGCAATTTGAAGGCTTAAACGGCTACGGTTTAGAAGCCCAAATCGAGAAAATTCTGCCCGAAATCGGATTTGAACCTGAAGATGGCGATCGATTAGTCAGCGCCTTCAGCGGCGGCTGGCAAATGCGGATGAGTTTGGGCAAAATTCTCCTCCAAAAACCCGACATCCTGCTGTTAGACGAACCTACCAACCACCTCGACTTAGAAACGATCGAATGGCTGGAAGTATACCTCAAAGGGCTGACAACCCCAATGGTAATCGTATCCCATGACCGAGAATTTCTCGATCGGCTCTGCACCCAAATCGTCGAAACCGAACGCGGCGTTTCCAGCACCTACCTCGGCAACTACTCCTCCTACCTGCTGCAAAAAGCAGAAGCCAGAGAAGCCCAACTCAGCGCCTACGAAAGCCAGCAAAAAGAACTCGAAAAACAGCAAGCATTCGTTGAAAAATTCCGCGCCAGCGCCACTCGCAGCACCCAAGCCAAAAGCCGCGAGAAACAGTTAGACAAAATCGAACGCATCGAAGCGCCCACCGGCGGATTAAAAACTTTGCATTTCCGCTTTCCCCCCGCACCCCGCAGCGGCCGCGAAGTAGCAATAATTGAAGATTTGGTGCACACCTACGGCGAAAAAATCCTATTTTTGGGAGCCGACTTATTAATTGAAAGGGGCGATCGTATAGCCTTTCTCGGCCCCAACGGCGCGGGCAAATCAACCCTGCTACGCCTGATTATGGGTTTAGAAAAGCCGACCGAAGGTACTGTCAAATTGGGAGGCCACAACGTCATCCCCGGTTACTTTGAACAGAATCAGGCAGAAGCCTTAGATTTGAATAAAAGCGTGATGGAAACCATTCACGACGAAGTACCCGACTGGAAAAATGAAGAAGTTCGGACTTTGTTGGGCCGTTTCTTATTTACTGGTGAAACAGTATTTAAACAGGTTGGCGCTTTAAGCGGCGGCGAAAAAGCCCGCTTAGCTTTGGCAAAAATGCTGTTGACTCCCGTGAATTTGCTGATTTTGGACGAACCGACAAATCACCTTGACATTCCGGCGAAAGAGATGATGGAAGAAGCGATTCAGAATTATGACGGTACCGTAATTATCGTTTCGCACGATCGCTATTTCATCTCCCAAGTCGCCAACAAAATAGTGGAAGTTCGCGACGGGGAGTTTCGGACTTATCTGGGAGATTACCATTATTATCTGGACAAAATAGCTGAAGAGAAAGAACTAGCAAAGTTCGCCAAACTTGAAGCTGAGAAGGCGGCAAAGAAATCCGAGAAGGAGGCGAAGAAGAAAGCGGCGGCTAAACAGAAGTAAATAACTTGACTGGTAGGGACACGGCAATGTCGTGTCCCTACGAATATGTAGCTGTAGGTGCGGATACATCGAAACTCCTCAAAGTCGATCGACAATCTCACAACGACGCAGGTTAATTAAGAAAAGCTATATTTAGTTAAACTACTGTTTGTAGGAGTGTGTCGCTACAGCATTTAAATAGACAAAATTGCATAAATCCTTGTTTGATCCAGTCACCGCAGATTTAAGGCAGATGAACAAAGATAAACGCAGATAATTTCCAGATAATTGTGGAATGAGTGCAATCTTGTCTAATGAATGTACGCTTTTATTAGCGAGTACCTCGACCTCAACGACTTGGATCTTTTCGTTTAAAGAATGGCTTTTGAGAACTAAGACACTCTTGCAAATCATCATCTAACTCTGTAGTAGGAAAACTATGATCTGCCACATATTTAATCAAATGATTTACCGAGCCAAACAAGAGAGTTTCTGTATCTTGCTGCAACAGAAATGTACCGTCATATCCGCCATATCCGTTAATTTTGTAAAAGTTTTGGCGCTGAGTATCCGCCGCAACGGAAGCCACAACAACTCCCTTATAAGAATAGTTTCTTAAGCAGAGTCTATTTTCTTTTTCAGCAATCTCAATATATCGATTCCCGGCGCTGCGATAGACGCCCACCTGTAAGGGTAAAGCAGCTAAAGAGTGTTCAGCCCCGATGATGGTCAAAAACAGAACTATCAATCCAAACTCGGTACAACTGTTCCAAAATTTCATTTTTGATTCCGCCTAATCTAGCTAAGATTAAAATTTAAACCCAAAATTCTATTAATCATTTGATTCGCCTGCGACTCGTAACTCCCGCCAAACAAATTAAAGTGATTCAAAATATGATATAAATTGTAAAGCGTTTTGCGCTTTTCATAGCCTGAATCCAGCAACCAAACTTCATTATAACCACGATAAAAGGCTGCGGAAAAACCGCCGAACAGTTCCGTCATCGCAATATCGACTTCTCTGTCGCCCCAATAAGCCGCCGGGTCAAAAATCACCGCTTCCCCCGCAGATGTCACCCCCGCATTTCCCCCCCACAAATCCCCGTGAACTAGCGAGGGTTGAGGTTCATAACCAGCTAACAATTCAGGAATCATCTCTAATAAACGTTCCCCTTGCGGAAAATGACCGCCCCGACGCTTAGCCAATTTTAACTGATAACCAATCCGATGTTCTGCCCAAAATTCTGCCCAATTTGCCGTCCAATTATTAATTTGCACCGTTGAGCCGATCGTATTATTCCTATCCCACCCAAAACCTCCCCTCAGCAAGGTTGAATTCGCCTTTTCTCCCCCCCTTAGCAAGGGGGGGCTGGGGGGGGTGTATTTGTGCATTTCGGCAAGTTTTCGCCCCATTTCTTCCCAAGCTCGATCGCCCCCGCGTCCTCCCAAATCCAACCACTCCAGCACAATATAAGCTGAATTCCCCTCAGATCCCCAGCAAATCGGCTCAGGTACTCGAATCGTCTGGGTTTCTCCCATTTGCTGCAAACCCAAAGCCTCGGCTTCAAACATCGCAATTTGGGAAGCTTGATTGATTTTCACGAAGTAAGTGCGGGAACTGCTGCTGATATAATAGCCTTGATTGATGCAGCCACCGCTGACGGAACGGCGATTGTCGATCGCAAATTTGTCTCCCGTTACTTCGGAGATATGCACGCTAATTTTGTCCCACATGGCATCAAATCGTGTTTAGTGCGATCGTAATTAGTTTAACAGCTAGAGTAACAAATATCGCAGATCAAGCTTTAGTAAATTATCCAGCACTTTGATTTAAAACTGCCTCAATTTGTTTTTCTATTTCTTGAAGTTCTAGACGTTTGTCAGCCAGCCAAACTTTTTGGGCTTCGCATTCTGCTTGATTTTGGCGATCGCGCTTTTCCTGCTGTTCTAATAAATTTTCCCACAGCGACATTGCTTTTGACATCACATCGCTACTCGTCTCAACTCTTTCTTCAAATACTGCAATAATTCTTTCTTGTATCTTATCAAAAATCGACTGCGAAGATTCATCAAACTTCTCAAACCCTAACTCGCAAACTTTTTCCTTGATTTGACCTTTAACTGTATCGCCATCTAAGAAACCCCAGCCCAAACCGCCACCAACACCCGCAGCTAAACCACCCAAAATAACTCCAATAAAACCCAGTCCCGTAAAAAATAGCAACGCAGCACCGACTGCTGCACCAATGCCTAAACCGCCCATGAGTCCGCCATCTTCTATTTGTGAGATTGATGAAGCAATTGTGCTTCCACTTGTACCAATACCACCCAAATTTCCCGCGCTCGCCAAATTCTTAAATTGACTGACAAGGTTACTACTCAGTTGCTTATCGAACTTTTGAAACTCCTGCCGAATTGCATTAATTTCTTCACTGATTTGGCTGTTTAAACTTCCTAGATTTTTTTGTAAAATAGACTGTACTTTTTGAGTAGCCCAATCTTCTATTTCTTCGGTGATATCTCGCACAAATTGGTCGGAATAATCTTTCGTCAGCTCGTTCTGACTCCACATATGCGAATGCTCAGAAGTCCAGCGATCACTTTTTCCGATCAGGCGCTCACCCAATAATTCTAGCCATTCATGCCAAGATTCAATAGCTTCTTCTACACATTTATCCATCAGTTCATCTGCTAATAGTCTAATTTTCACATCGCGGCCGCTTGCTTCCGCCATTTGTTCAAAAATCTTCGCCTTATCTCCTTGAGAAACTGTCAAATTTCCTTCTAGCATTTCCCTATATTGAGTCAATTCATCGCAGCCAGTGTCAATGATTTGCTTAATTCCGGCGGCGGATTGGTTAAGTGCGATCGCCCCCCGTTCAACTGTCAAAAACTGTTCCAGAGATTTGGTAAAATCCTGAAAAGATTTCACATACTCATTTTCCGTCCCGTCCAAAATCGCATCGAGTGCAGATTGAGCAGAAATAAAATGAATCCGGTTTTCACCCACAATCAAAATTTGCTCTTTAACAATCTTTTCTACCCTTTCTCTTACCTGCTTGCGGCTTCCTTCCCGACGCAGCAAATCGGCAAAATTAACTAAAACAAAAATACTCTTCGCAGCTTCATTATCTTTACCCTGATTCAACTCTTTTTTCAAATACAACAGCAGTTCCCGCTCTTTTTCTGTCAAAGCATTTTGAGCGTGAGTCAAAAAAATTACCGCATCAGTTGTTTTGAGAACCTGTTCCGTAACTAACGTGCGTTCCGCTTGTTCGTTCAATCCGGGAGAATCAATAATTTCTACACCATTGGTACACAATTCGAGATTCGGATGCTCAAAAATGATTTCTTTGATTTCTGAATTGACAATTTCATCTCCAAAAGAACCTAAAGCCGCTTCCTCAGAAATCGAGGCTTTATCTTTATATTGCTCAGGTGAAATCTCCTCTTCGCGTCCGTCTTTGTATTTGCAAATCACCCGCTGCTGTAGCCCGTATGTCAAAACTGTCACCGTACCGCTACAGGGAATATCCCGCACCGGTTGAATTTCCTCCCCCAGCAAAGCATTGAGCAAAGTAGATTTTCCTTTACTAAACTCGCCGACAACAGCAACGCGAAACCGCTGAGATTCTAATTTACGAGATATCTTTGTTACTTCTTCTGTTAAATTAGGAGATAGCACGTTGCGATCGCTTCCATCTCGCAGGGTTAAACCTAGTTTTCCACAAACAGCATCCAGTTGTTGCCGATACTCCTGAAAATTTTTCAACTCCTGATAGGACGAGACTGAATTTTTGTGATTTTTTTGCTGTTTCGGTTTGGCTGGCAAATGTTGGATAATGTGACTAGCAGCACGGACAAACATAGAATCGAGAGATTGAAATTGTGCTGGATCGAGTAAGGAGTGGACTTCTGCTAAAGTTGCTGTATCGCTGATTGCTTGATTGCTAAAACTCGCTTCCAAAAAAGTCAAAAATCGCCCAGCAATTCCGAGTCTGTTGGCGATGTTTTGCAAATATTGTTTTTCTCGTTTATCTATTGTCCCATCTGCCGCCGACATTTGATACCCAAAACTAATCAGCAGCAGTTTTTCCTCCTCAGAAAAACACGCTGTCAGCGCCAGCAACGCCGTCACTTTATTGTAAACTTGCCGGTCTTGCACGCTCTTAACCATCGGCATTACCAATGGGCGCAAACTGTTGTTAGCGGGGATAAGTTCCGTAAAAGTTGTCCGCAATCGCTGCTTTTCCTCAGCACTTACCGTACCGTCGGCATGAATGACTCCCAACAATACCGTCACTAGCGCCGCCAGAAAAAGCAGAGGCGGAGTAATATCCTCTTTTCGTAGTCTTTGCCCAGTCAGCAGCGAAACAAGCTCAACCGTTTGCGAACTAATTAGCGAAGTGTCCATTTGCAGGGCCTACTGATAATTTTTTTTTATTTAAACTATCATAATATATTAGTTATTCTGTGGTTTGCTACCAGGGTAAAAATTGATGATGAACTTTGTATTTCCCGCAGCGGTACAGGCTGCGATCGAGGCTGGCAAGTACGCACAAGTGTTTACATCTGCTGGAGTGCCGATCGGCATGGCGAGAGATGCAGCGACGGGACAGTTTGCGGCCCATGCCGTCGGCGCTGCCCTCAACAATAGCCCTCTCTCCCCCTTAGTCTCTCCCATGCAGCTTGTTATGGGCGGCTTGCAGATGCAGCAAATGCACATGGGCTTTCAAGCCGTCCAAGCCAGTTTGGGCGTGCTGCAAGCGACAACAGCCGTCATTGGTGTTGGAACTTTCGCCGGGGTAGCCTTGTCGGCGGTGAATTTGCACCAGACATTGAAACTAAAAAAAGCAGTTGAAAAGCTGGAAGTTAAAGTAGAAAACGGTTTCATCAATTTAGAACAACTTTTGAAAGGCCAAGGTGCGGAAATTAAGCAATTAATTTCCGAAGTTGTTGCAGATATAAAATTTGAGAACCACCGTTTAGTCTTAGTGCAGGCTTACGGGTTATTTAATCAAGCAATTCAACGAATGCGATCGGCTTTGCGACTGGAAGATATCAACCGCCGCAATGCTGAAATTGATGCGGCGCGGGGGATGTTGTTTGAAGCTTTAGCCGATTACAGAAACCCGCATTTGTTGGCAGAAACCTGTGCGGCGGGACAGTTGCGCCGATTAGAGTGCGGTTGGGCGATCGAGCAAAGTATTATTGGCACGTATCAGGTGCAAAATGAATTTGGTGCTGCGGGCGATCGGATTTCTCAACTGCAACAAAAAATCCGTCAAGACGGCATCGGTATTATAGACTGTTGTGACTCAGACGAAGAGCTTGACTTTCTTTTTCCTGAAATTACGCGAATTCACAATCACGATTTAGCCGCATTAGACATTTGGCAAAATCAGATTGAATGGATTAAATCTTTGCCGCCAAGTGAGTTAAAGCAGTTGCAAAGTGCTGATTTTAATAAATCTGACTCGGCTGTTAAGGTGGAGAAAAACTCAGCCGCAACAGCTTTAGCAATCCCAGACGAACAGTTATTTTATGAAAATTTGCGGCCGAAGTCTCATTTTTATGCGCTTCGCACTCAACTGGAATGGATGCTCGATCGGCAGCGACGTGAAAATTATGAAGATTATATCATTAAGCAAGGGCAAATAGCGGGTCATAAAAGTTTAGTAGCGTCGAATTTGGAAAAAGCCTCTGATTTTGCTGTTGCTAATCTCTTTTACTACTTCAGAGTCCGAGATGAATCGGAAGAGGAATTAGAATTAGATGCCGATCGAACTACAACTGATACCAATACTCCTACCGTTTTTGTTGAATCTTCCCCCAGCCATAAGGTTAAGCAACAAATTTATGAAAAAGTCAAAGCCGTTGTTGCCAAGCAACTAGAAGTTGATGCAAGTGAAGTCACCATCAACGCTAATTTTGCCAATAATTTAGGAGCCGATTCTCTCGATGCAGTAGAGCTAATCATGGCGATCGAGGAGGAATTCGACATTGAAATTCCCGATGAAGCTGCGGAGAACATAGAAACGGTTCAACAGGCTGTTGATTACATTTACAAAAAAGTTGCTGTTTAAAAAGCAAAGACAGTAACCAAGTTCAAATTCCTGAAACAGAAAAAAGCACTAGAAAGACTTCAAGGTTTAATGTAATACCAACTCAGAAGAGCGATCGGTGTAGGTACACAGCACTGCCGTTTCCCTACCAGGAACTCAGGCACAGCGGAAAACAAATTCTGTACGAGCCATGTCATTTTTAGTACAACAATAATCAAAGAAAATGAAGTCTAAATCAGTTACACAAATCAGCGGTCTTCCCGGTCAATTAGTCGGTGCAGTTCCACTCCGAACCAGCGGAACTGGAACTATTAAAATTATTGGGGACACCTTACAAGGAAATTTCACTTCATTTTTTGGCTTAGAAATCAAAGAAATTGTCATTCCCATTCAAAATGTCAAAGCAGTTGAAATTGGGGAAGGCTGTACTTGGTGGCTGCTCGGACTCGGAATTTTAACCCTCGGTTTCTTCTTCATTGGTATTATATTTATTGTGTTGGCTTTTGTTGTAAAACAGCGTTATATTGTCATTTATACAAGTAGAAATAATCTGATTCTGTTTTGTGCAAAAAATGATAAAATCAACCAGTTTCGGAACGAAATTATAGAAGCTTGTCGTCCTAAACTGAGCTATATTTCCCGACCCTCTCAGTCTCCACCAGCGCCACCTTCTTTAGCCAAAGTGATTGATACTTAGCTAAATTTACCAGGGCGATTGCTATTTCTACCAAAGTGCGATCGGCTCTTCTCTTGAAGAAAGCACGAAGCGCGGTTAGAACAAAAAAGTTAGGGACATACAGTTTAAGGAGTAAAAATCTAATGCAACTAATTTTGGCAGAATTTTGTGGACGCTGGGGCTGTTCTTGGTGGGAGAACATTATCACCATCATCTTGGTTAGTCTGAAGGGTAAGGGTGCTGTACTATTGCTGGGATTATTGCTGATGTCGATATTTTTGGTCGTTCTAATATTGCTAGTAGGCTTGATAAGCTGTTCAGCATCTAAAACGCATATTGCATAGTATAATATGATGATATTTATAAAAAGTCAATGCCTACTAAAAACTTCCTCAGTTCCGAGACAAGGGAAAATCTTCAACAAGTATTAAAGGAGCATGAGCATCCAGACATTCGGCAAAGAGCCTTAATTTTTTTATTGCTAAATAGCGGAAATACACAAGCTCAAACTGCTGAACTAATAGGATGCTCTCTGAGAAAGATTGCTTATTGGAGCATTCATGGTGATCCTGATAATTTAGACACTTTTAAAGATAATAGGATGAAGGGTAATTACCGAAAAGCCACAGAAGAATACATTAATTTACTTTTAGAAACAGTTGAAGTAGAACCTGAGAAATATGGCTATGAATTCGGGAGATGGACAACAGCTAGACTTGCCATATATCTAGGAGAGAAAACAGGAATCGAGTTGAGTAGTACCCAAGTAAGGAGAATTTTAAAATCAAAAAAGTATGTTTACCTTTGGGCTAAATACAGCTTGAAGGATAAGCAAAATGCCGTAGAAAGGGGTTTATTTAAAGATAAATTAGCTGAGTATTTAAGAATAGAAAAAGAATCTCCAAACCTATTGCAGGTATGGTTTTGGGATGAAAGTGGATTTAGTTTAAGAGTAATTAGAAGGAAAAACTGGTGTAAAAAGGGTACTCGAAGTAATAAAAGAGGAGACCGACGAAAAGGTCGTATTAATGTTATGGGTGGAGTGAGATACTCAGACAAAAAAAGATGGGTAGATTTTATTCCATCTGGTAATTCTGCTAATTTTTATGCTGTGCTGAAAACTTTTTATGAAGATTTAAAATCCGAGTGGATATTGCAAGGAAATTTAGCGGAAGAATTTGAAGATAAAGGCTGTAAATTTGTGATAATCTTGGACAACGCTAGTTTTCATAAAAAAGCAGCGACTTTGCAGAAAATAGCGTCAGAGATGCCGAATCTAATCATAGAGTTTTTGCCCAAGTATAGCCCGGACTATAACTTAGTTGAATTAGTCTGGCATTCTGCCAAGGAATATGTTGCTAATAGATTATTTGAATCCATTGAAAAATTAGAAGCACTGTTACATAAACTGTTAAATGAAGGAGGACTAATTATGAAATGGAACCGAAAAATAAAAAATAAAGGTAACTTAGTTAATGCAGTTTAGATGTTTGACAGCTTATTTTAGCTTTGATGGTTGCCAGTGCCTATTTGCTGAGACGCAAATATTACAAAATCCTTGCAGGAATTGCTCTGAGCGGTGTAATTGCTATTGCCATCATGACTGTCACCAGACCCCTAGATTGGAGCAAACCTTCGATCGCACAAGTCATGTCTAGCCGATCGCCGATGTGGACTCTCTCAGCCCGTGGCATCAAAAAACGCCCGCTATTTGGATGGGGATTTGACGGTTTCGGCATTGCCTATCCCTACATCCGAAATCCTCAAGTAACTCCGATTGTTGTAAATTTAGACGAGTTTACTTACGACTATATTAACATAAAAGCTGAAATCAGCACTAGAGAAATTCCTACTTACAAAGCTCACAATTGGATTCTGGATACAACCCTATCAGTTGGCATCTTAGGGCTGCTTGCTGGCATTGCAGTTTGGGGATATTATGTATGTTTAGCCATGAATTCGTATCTGCGCGGTATTGAAGCAGTTGCTATTGCTTATTTCATTTTTACTTTCACTTGGTTCGACTGCGCTCAATACGCACATATTGCTTGGTGGATCATGAGTCTCGCCGCAGTTAAATCCGCTTCTGCTACTCGTTTTTCTCGTTTACGATCGCAGTCTGGGCAATTACCAATTACTAATTAGCAATTACCCATTCCCCAATCTTACATTTCCTGCATCAACCGCAAATAATTCTGCCGCATCTGCGTCATATTTTCCATCATTCTATTAGCCATATCTTTCTCAACATCGCTCATTTGTTGCCAAAATAAAGCCGATCTCCTCGCCATAATTGCTTCTTCCCAAAGCATCTCCAAAAGTTGCGCCGCCATTGGGTTTTCAGCATCGATAATCCCACACAATTGCTCGAAGGCCCGGTTGGCTTCGGTGTGAGTGCTAACATCCTGAACCAGGCTTAGGCATTTTTTCAGTTGTACGATCGGATTTTCAGAAGAGTAAGCCATAATTTCACTAAGATAAGCGACAAAATTTACAATGATACCTTTGACATTACTAGAGTTTTGACACTCCCCGGCAGACCAGCGCGGGGATTCTTAAGACAGCAATTTGAGTCTTAAAGGCGATGCCAAAGCACCTCTACCGATTCCACTTAGATCTAGTCCAAGCATTATCGCTACTTTTCTAGCAATATTTGCACAACCATTACAATCTGCATTGATTAGCCAACCTTGAGCCGTTCTGTACAAACCGCGCTTAATTCGTTTGCCACTAGGAAGCCACCCTTCGGGTTTTTCGCCAAATTTAGGTAGCAAGTCATTATCGACAAACGAAGCTTTGGAAGAATATGATTCTTCAGCTTCAACAAACCTTAAACCGTATTGCTCGCACAGTTGAGCTATTCTATCTTTCAGTCTGCCCGTAGGGATTTGCACAAACTTTTGATTAGTGTTGCTTCCCATATTGACAGACTCTTTTTGTCCTTTGTTCCAACCAAAAATAACTGTACCGATTTGGTTGTCTAAGCAGTGCTGAATTACTTTTCTTGCTGCTTTGTTGACGGCATCTCGCATTTGGCGATTACGTTTTTCAGTTAAGCCTGCCAATCTTTTAGACCAGTAGCCGTTGGCTTTCCCTTTCATGAGAAAAGCAACCCGTTTGTTATATCCTTGATTGAGGGACTTGAGATGTTTGCCGTCAACGATAAAACTTGTGCCGATATTGCTCAAGCAGGTTAGCCAGTTGTCTATTCCGTGGTCAATTGCTAAGCATTTGGCAGGGTCTACATTCGCTTGGACATCCTCTGTTTTGTAAATCAATTCCAAGTAGAAACAGCCATTCCGGGGAAGAATGCGATACTCTCGAATTGTTTTAAAATCTAGATTAGATGGCATTGGTAGGAAAAACGCATCTAACCCGAACCACGCTTTAACCTTGCTCAAGAGAGGAAATCGCAGCATCCCATTCTTAAGTTTTACGGATCTTCCTGTAAACGTTACAAGTGCCATTCCACCTTTACGGTATCCCGGCAATTTAGGGTGTTGCGTAACCGTTCCATTTTTGATTCCTCTGAGTAAGCCCATAAAAGACTTAAAAGACTCTGCTACCCCTGTCAGAATTTGCTGAGCTGTATCTGAATAGAACGCTTGATAGTGCAGGTTTCTATCTTCAGTTCCCAAGACTTTGTGTAGCTTAGCCCGGTTCGGAATCTTGCCAGTTTTAAAGTATATTTGGCGAGAATAATAGATACCGCAATTAGTAAGCTTTGCCGACTCGGAACACAGATATTCAAGAATCGCTTGAATGCTTGAATCAGCTCGAATTAGATTTTGTTGACAACCAAACATTGCTGAATCCTCCTATAATTTATAGTACAGCAAAAAGCAGGACAATCTATTAATAAATATTTAGATTTTATATTAAAAAGGCGAAGAAAAAACCGGCCACTGAAGAAGGGGCTTCAGACCCAATAATTTGGTGACACAGCCGTAGAGTTCCCTACATACCAGCGCCAAGGCAAATCCATGCCTTGAGAAATCCCGATCCGCGTAGTTTGCACAAAATTTATTGTACCCTCCTCCACAGCTTGCTGAAATTGCTCGCTCCGGTGTTCCAACCGCAGCGGTTGGCCTGCACCCAAGGGAAAACCGCTTAAAGTTCGATCGATCCCCAGTACCTTACACAGTTTGCCAGGCCCGGCGGCGAGGCGCGATCGCTTCTTCTCAGGAATTGCAGCGAATTCTTTGGGAACCACATCTACCTGCAAAGCTCGAATCAGCACAGCACTAGCAACTCCCTCTGCATCCGTCACGACATTAAAACAGTGATACATCCCGTAGATTAAGTAAACGTAGCTCATACCCGGAGGCCCGAACATCACCTCATTGCGAGGAGTTCGCTTTCGGTAAGCGTGACAAGCGGGATCTCCCGGGCCGTAAGCTTCGGTTTCGACAATAATTCCCCGAATCGTCTCGCCGTCAGGAAACTGCCGCACCAACGAACATCCCAGCAAATCTGGCGCTACGCTGGTAGATGGCCGCGCCAGCCAAAAAGATTCTACAATCTGAGTATTTGCACTCACTCAACAACAGCAGGTAAATTATGGACGTTAAGTTAGTTTTAGCAGTCTTGACAGCAGTTTTCACCGTTTGCTGTCTGTTCTTCGGCACAAAAAACGGATTCTACGATACTGACAAGTATCATGGTAACGGTTCTGCTCACTAATTTTAGGCGATTGTTAGTTGCTTAAAAAAACCGCCGCCTGTCAGTCAGGCGACGGTTTTTTTTTATGAACCACAGAGGCCACAGAGGACGCAGAGAAAGAGAAAGAGAGAGCGGAAAGAATGAAAAGAAGTTGACAAATGATGACACAGCAGATTGCTGTATTTGCTGCAATTAAGGATGAATTTTGCCATCGGGCATTTTAGTTTCTTGCAAGCTAGCATTTGAGAAGTCAGCGCATCCCATGAGGTTGAAACGCATTGTGGCTCCTCGATCCGTTGCTTTCATATTGAAACCAACTACTGCATTTTCTGAGTTATTCTGTTCTGGAACAGCGGTGACATTAAAATCCATATTTGCTTCTTTTTCATTAGCCTCAAGGTTGAAAGTGATGCCAGCACAGCCCAAATCAGCTCCCGTCAGGTTGGCTCTATTTAAGTTGGCATTTTTGAGGTTGGCATTGGTCAACTTGGCTCCTGATAAGTTAGCACCTTCTAGGTTAGCTCCCTGCAAGTTGACTCCTTGCAAGTCTAATCCTTGTAAGTTGGCATTGCTGAAATTGCATTCCGGACACTGTTTTGTTTGCAGCAATTCCTTGACTTGGTTTTGTTGCTGGGAAAATGTTAGATGTTTTACCGCAGTAAATACAACTGCGATGGACAATCCAGCAGTAAATAAATTATTTAATTTCATAAATATCCGAAAAGCTTCGGTGGCTTTCTCTCGCGGTTAATAGATTTCTCCAAGAGTGCGATCGACCTCTCCAGAATTCCCACACTAAAATTGCAGGCATCTCCCACAAGCAGTCGGGCGAAATTAAACACCGCCGGACTTATAAATCCCGCCTCCTTTCCCTCGCCAGTGCTGCTTTGAGTTTCGGACTCGCCCCCTCGGTCTGCTTCACTTTGCTTTGAGCAGTCCACAAGCGGAATTTATTATTACCCGAAGGCGCGCAGTGGCATATACCTGCGGACTGAAATAAAAGAAACTTTATTTATATCCCTGGAAAGAGGAAATTTTCGAGAGACTTGAGGATAATTAATATAGAAACGCAATACTGTAGCTGCGCTGTTAAGTTCTCAGCAACTACTTTGGTCAAAATTGCTTTGAGAAATTAGTTTACTCTAAAAACTGTTGGCAGCAGCTCAGGTTCCTCAACCTCGCCAGAACACACTCTACCTATAATCCCGACAATTCGGAGCGGCAATGAACACAATCAAACCCGAACCCCAAAGCTCGCGCTTCATGGCTCTGCTGCTGACAACGCTGCTGACATTTCCCTTTGTGAGTGCTTGCGGTTCTAGCCAGCAAAATTCCGCTCCTCCGCCTCCTGTTGACAACACTCGCGCTGGAGGAGTGCAAACTAATCGTGCCTCCACTCCTTCCCCACAAGCCAAAAAAGGACTGAGCAATGCTCAAAAAGTAGGGATTACTTTAGCAGGAGCAGCAGCCCTTTACTACATCTACAATCAGCACAAAAATAAACAAGAAAAGGGGCCGCAGGGAAAACATTACCTTTCCAAAAACGGTCGCGTTTACTACCGCGATGCCCAGAATCGCGCGGTCTGGGTAACGCCCCCGCCTGAAGGAATTAAAGTTCCGGAGTCCGAGGCAGCGCGTTACCGCGAATTCCAGGGGTACAACAACCAAAATACCGGTCGAGACCTTACTACCTTGCCGGAAGCTACAAGTCCTGTTCCCGCACAGTAGTCTAAGCATTTGAGATTTTAGATTGCAGGTTCCCTGACTTTCAATTAAATCTGGGATGCCCAATCTAAAACAGTCGTGTTTCAACACATAAAAAAGAGGAACTTTATCATGGTAGATGGATTTTTGCGGAAGTTAAAAGATGCGATCGTCGGGCCAGACAGCGAGCAACTCGATCCTGATGGCAATTACCAAGATGCCTCCAATGCCGGACAGTACGGCAACCTGACTCCAGCCAGCCAAGACCCCTACGGCGACCCGGCTGAGTACGGAGAGTACGGCAACCTGACTCCAGCCAGCCAAGACCCCTACGGCGACCCCGCAGACTACGCCGGTTCTGGAGAGTACGGCAACCTGACTCCAGCCAGCCAAGACCCCTACGGCGACCCCGCAGACTACGCCGGTACAGACTACGGACAGTTCGGCAACCTGACTCCGGCCAGCGAAGACCCCTACGGCGACCCCGCAGACTACGTAGCGGATGCTGGAATGTTCGGCAATGTGAGTCCGGCCAGCGAAGACCCCTACGGCGACCCGGCGGATGAGGAAGGGTTTAGTTAAGTCAGTTGGCTAGAAAATTTACCTGGTAAGCAACAGCACCCCTGCGGGGGTGTTTTTTTGTTGCGAAATACCAAGAGTGAGCGAAAGATGAGCACAAAAGCGAACTCTTGAGGGGAGAGAGAATCTGAAACCCTTAACGGACAAGAGAATTGTTAAACGGAGAGGGTGGGATTTGAACCCACGGTGACATCACTGCCACACTCGGTTTCAAGCCGAGCGCATTCGACCACTCTGCCACCTCTCCCGGCGCATAAATTTTATCATACCAGCAAATGTCTCTAACTACAAATAGCTGCAGATTCAGTGCGCCGATAAAGAATTTGTTCTCTTTCTACCCCGAAATCTTCGCCTACCCATACCAGAGACACTTCCGACACGGCTCCATTTTCCAGCAGGACGATCGAGAAATTCCGCAATTTCGAGCACTCTCTCTCCACAATTCGCGGTACGCTGGCCGCATTCAAATAAACTGTACCCTCCGCACTCACCTCCAGCGACTTCCGCAACTCGTGCTTCGTGTGCCGCAGTTTGTGGTGCATATGACCAAAAGTTACCAGAGGTATGTGCTTCCCAGAACTCCGAGTTCGATCGATCGCCTCCGCAAAATCCGGGTCGCCCCAATCCCCTCCCAGCGGCTTCCAATCTCGCCCGCAGGGGTCTTCAGGAGCCTCTCCTAAGCCCGTCGGACCCGTGTGACCCAAAAAAATCACATTTTCGCAATCGGCATCCGCTGCCGCCCCTGCTATGCGCCGCGCCGACTCCTCAAAACTTTCTACCCCAAACCACTCCGAGTAAAAATCCCCGTACTTCCACTCCGAGCCCCCCCAAGTAAACGGGCGGCTTCCCACCACAGTTACGCCCAATTCTGGAAAATCACGCTTCCCGTAACCGACGTGAGCTTCTCCCATTAAATCTAACTGCTGTTTTACCCAATTTTCTTGAGTGCGATCGTAAGGACACTGACTGCGGCCCCACTCCGTCGCCGTGTACCAAGCGTCGTGGTTCCCAAACACCGCTGCTTTCGGAATGTCCAATTGGGCGATCGCCCGCACCACCTCCACCGACTCATTGCCAAAATCCCCCACAAACAGCACCAAATCAACGCCCAGATGCTTCAGGGCCTCGCCGTCTTCAGGTTCCCAGCGATCGTGAACATCCCCAACCACCGCAATTTTGATAGATTTAGCCTCATTCATGTGATTTGCGTTCGTTCGTTCGATCCCTTACCGCTTAAAAATTCCTACTAAACTTACCAATTTTCGGCAAATCCAGCCTTCACTAATTATACAGTGCAGCCTCTCCCAGGGAATTGGAGATTTGAGATTTGAGATTTGAGATTTGCTCAGCTTTCTTCATCTTTCACTCCAGGGCGCAAAAATTCTCTCCCCCTTTGACATGAGAAGCGATTGGCCTGAAGTTAAGCCCGTTAATCACCGACTCCAACGCCATAAAACTCAAGCGAGTCGGGACAGAACCCCTAGACTGAATTATTCCTCCCTATCAGGTTCCCCCGACCTTTCTTCATCTTCAATTGCAAATTCGCTGATGTAATCTCGCACGACACGCTCGAAGAACAGGGTGGCCGGTAAGCTCGACCAGTCGCTGTAGTGACCGAAACCATAGCGCAGAGATTCAACCAGTGCAGCAAGGCGATCGGGATTGTCATTTTCTTGTCGCAAGGTAACAACAATCTCAAGGGGATTGGGAGTTGTCCACTGACCCAAAAACGGCGGTTTGCTTGCGATTTGGTCAACTTTTAATTTAGCTTTATTTAAAAATTTGCCTTTGGACTCATCAGATTTCTTGGCAGCTTCGTCAACTTTTAAATCAGCATTATTTAAAAGTTTGTCTTGAGAATCATCAGCTTTCTTGGCACCTACGTTAATTTTTGTTGAGCGATAGCAACTTTGACCGCGTAATTTACCTGGTTTTTCATTTCGTACAGATAGATAAGCAACACAACCCGTTTGATTAGTTGCGCTTAGTCGAAATAATCCCTTTACACTAGAGGCTGAAGGAATTTCAAGGGTTGAAGTCAGTTCTTTTTTTGTCCGCGTATCTTCCAGAGAAGTTTCTGTTAAATATCGGACTTTTTTATCGATAATTCCAGGGGCGAGGTCTTGGCGAATCCGAATTATCCGCGCGCCTTTCCATTCTTGCTCCATATGTTCGTGCAAGGGGCTTCCCGACTGGGTTTCAAAATTAATCTGATTTGCATTCATTTTAGAATCGGCAAGCCAAGACCAAAGTTTCACGCAGTTGGAAGAATCGATCGTAACTAATGGTTGATTTCCCTCCTCTACAGAATTGGAAATAATCTGCTTGACAAATTCCATGAAACGATTCCGACGCACATCTTCTTTGTCAGCCAGTTTCACGGGGGAGATTTGGGAAATGAAGGCGATCGCATCAGAAAACTTGCTCCAAGGACTGATTTGTAAACTATTCCTATCATAAGCACAGCACAGTTCGCACTCGCCTGTCTCCACGTTGAGACGCATAGCAACTGGTAAAAATGTCTTCTCAATAGAGCCGCGAGTGCGACCTTTCTGTTTGCGGACGATCGTAATCCCAATAATTTCTTTTGGTCTGGCTTCTTGAGGAGTATCTTTTAGCCATTTGTCAACCTTTTCTTTGACATCATCAATGCGGCCAGAATGAGCCCAAAGTAAGTCTTTTAGAGCCGCTTGCACTCGATGGGAAAAATTATCGAGGTTGAGAATATTTTTGTCCTTACTTTTTTCAATCGGTAGCAGAAACTGCACGCAAGAACCAGCGATTTTAGCCAGTGCTTGACGGGATGAGGGTTTATTCACCGAATCGTCATGTTTGTTGTCTGGATACCATTCCCGTGCCATTACCAGGCAAAAAGTTCGCTGTTTGCGTAAAGCAAGTTGTTGGACGATCGACTCCCAGGCTTTTATGCGGTTTTGCGATCGCTCTTTCGCTTTCAAATTTGCACCTGGCAATGACTCTCTCGGCCCGTGAGTGTTTGCTGGCAAACGATTAGCCATGAGTTCGATCGCATCACCCCAGAGAACTGGAATCATTGCTTGCAGCAGTTTCACTTCGGTTTGGCATTGTTCTTCGTAAAAGACAACAAGCAACAGTCTTTCGTTAGGATATAGCCGACGCATAGCTTCCTGGTTTGCCTGAATCATCGCCTTGAGTTCTTTTAATTGACAAACCAATTTAAGGGCTTTTCTGCCTTTTGCAATATTATCTAAATTGGTATCAAGGTGTTTAGTGAGCAAGCTGTTTAACTCATTGTCCTCAAAGCTTTCTAGATATTTGGGAGTCAAATCATAGCAGTCGTCTTTTTCGAGAACTTCTAAAGCAGCACCTAACAGAGTAGGCAAATTAATCATGCGTGAAGCTGTATCATCTAATTTGTGGCTTTCACCTCTCTTAAATTTTACAGGATAGTAATTATCAAAAGCTTTAAAACCGATAGGTTCAAGAATTGTGGCTATCGCCTCAAAAGCTTCTAATTTATCAATTTCCGGTACACCAGCATCAATTCCGTGTTTTCCTTCTTGCAGTCGGTTGCGGTAAGTTAATACTACTTTACAGCTATCCGTTGAAGCTTTCCCCAAAGCAATTTGGGAACCATCAATATTTTGACCGTTAGGGGTTTTCAGCGGGAGTTTTAGCTTGCCGCGCAAGGCTTCAAAATCTTTATCGATCGCCCAAAACCAATTTTTCTTTTTGTCGGGTTGATTTTTCTCAGGTTTTTCGGAATCGGAAAGCACCGTGTAGCGAAAGGTGCGATCGCTATAATCATCAGAAAAGACAAAGCCGCTAATATTTGCTGAGTTATAGCGTGCAGGTTGTAACCCACTTAACCAGCGGCGTTTGGAAACATCTATCTTCAATAAAGGCTGGTGCAAAGAAGGATAGGTTACAACTTCTAAGCGTACCACCAGACTGAATGTTCCTGTAGTGTCGGGTAGAGTAATGGGATCGGTAATCAATTCTGCCATCCCAGTTGTGAGGCTACCACTGCTGGAAATAACCCGCTTCATTGTTCCTAGCCCCTGAAAAATCTCTTTTCCGGCGATCGCACGAGCTGCATAATCGACTAACACGCGATAATCATAATTGTTGCTGTGTTTTGTAGTTCCTGTATTTGGATTCCATTTCCAAGGTAAAACTTGAGACTCAGACGGAGTAATTGTTAACAACTCCTTTCGATCGTGCAAATCTTCCAAACGGTCGATAACTTCCACTAGCCCATCTTCTTTTTCAGCAAAAGGTTTTAGGAAATTTGTTATCCACTCGTTGATAATTGGGCGTAACGCTTTCTGGATATCTTGTGTACTTTCGGAATTTAAGTAAGCAAATGGTTCCGGCTCATTTACACTTTTAGAATTCAACGAATAGTTACTCAAACCTACATTTGACTGAATCCGTGCGGCACTGTCAAGTCCTACTTCTAACAAACCTCGCAGCGAGGCATAAGGGAGATTTTTGATGGCTGAATCGCCCTTGCAAGCAGCTTTTTGGATAGTTGAAAGCTCATGTAAAGCAGATTTTGTCCAACCTAGTGTCAAGCCTTTGACTGTTACTGGCTCGATATTATCTGGCACGGTAAAAGCTAGGGTAATTTCTTTCAGACTCTTATTCGCAAGAGGAATGTAAAGAGTGTCTGAAACCACAGTAGCTTCAGTTTCTTCGTCATCATCGGATTCGATTTCGTCAAAAATGTCGTCGTTCATGGTTGCATCTCCAATAATAGTGGTTTCCTTTATAGTCCTGGACGCATGGGGGCCAGAAACCGGGTTTTTTTACGAAAATATTTCGTTACAGCCCGTAGATTCGGTAAAAAACCCGGTTTCTTTGGTCTGAGTGCGTCCAGGACTGCTTTACTTCGCCGTCGCGATCGAATTCAATTTCGTCCAAAATTTCGTCGTTCATGCTTACATCTCCAATAAAGGCGAAAAATCATTAAAATCGTCTTCTTCCTCTGTCAAACCTTCTGAATCGCGTAAACTTTCCGGGTAAACTATGCCATTAATGCGCCGCAGGGGCTCCAGAAATGCACCGTAAAGTTCTTGATAAATTTCTCGAATCACTGGATCGGGATGCTTGACGCATTCTTCTAAAATAATTCGCATCTGAACTAGCATACTGTCCCGCCCGGAGTCAGGTTCATTTTTAGTAGATTTAATTGCCCAAGCTGCATCGACAAAGTAAACTTGTACGGGACATCCATTTCGCATCCCGCGCCCAATTGTTTGCAAAATCCCAACCATCTGATTTGCCGTAAACGGTTTAAATAAATCTTCACCCAAACGGCTAGCCATGAGAGGTTCGCGTAACAGCCGATTAGCCGTTTTCCAGAGTAGTTTTCGGGACTGTTTCCAAGTATTATAAATTGCTGGCAAGTCTTCGGATTCAGTAAAAACTCGACTGTCAAATTCTTGGGTAGCTTTTCCGGCTAGACTGTACAAAAGTTGCGTATCGTCAGTCGTGGGGTGGGGACGGGTGAGGAAATAAATTGTACCAATGGCTGCATCGAGTTGCCTATCTCCTTTGGTGAAAACAATATTTACGCCTCTACCAATTGCCAACATCGGAAAAATGATAATATCGCAAGTTTCATCATCTCCTAAAGCCTCGCACTGAGCCGTGGTAACGAAATCAGTGGGTTGCTCTCCGTTTTTGAGAAAATTAACAACTGCTTTGGTTCTTTTGCCGATTTCTGGATGGTAATCGTTGATAAAATTCTTAACGTTCCGAGCTTGTTCATAGCTGTTAACAATTAAGGCAGCTTTGCGGTAAATACCATGTTGCACGTCAAAGTTGAGGATGGATTTGTAAATTTCAGATTTCTTGGTTCCTCCTTGCACCAGCGCGTCTACCATTTTTTTTAAATTACGATCTCGCAGTTCGCCTGCACCGCTATATCGGAGAGGTTCATCGCGCGATTCGCGATCTGGCAGCCATTTGAAGCGGTAAATGCTCTTTTTGGGAGCGTGTTCTGTTTGCCGCGGTTTCAGCAGATAATCCGGCCCAGAGTTAATGTGATAAGCAGGACTTGCTTCGAGAAATGAGGTAGCTGAAGTCATTAAAACTGCCGGCCCTGTCAGTTCGCCATCTGCCTTAAATAACTGATGAAAACGGTGCATTAACATCCGAGGCGCGCCCACAAAAATAATATAAGACAGTTCCACATTTCGGGCTTGAGAGCGAGTAGTTTGTGCCGATTCACAACTGTATTTCACGCCCGAAAAAGACCCCAAAATATTCTCAGGAATCAGTTGTCGCAGTTCCGGTGTTGCCGTTGATTCGACAATCGGTTCCCGAATCAGTCCTTCTGCTACCATTGTTCTAGTTTGCGGTACGATCCGCTGATAGCCTAAAATCACGAAAGTAACGCAAACAAGTAAGGTAATCGTATCCTGAGCTTCGCCTGATGCAGTGCCATCCTTAAAACACAAAGGCAAAAACAATTCGGCAATTTCTTTGACTATTTTATCGCGCCGTTCGATCAGATTCTCCGCTAAATAACGACGAAAATAAAGAATTTGAGTTTCCCATTGCTGTTTGAGCGTGTCGGCGTTTATTCCCAGCCTTTGAGCGCACAGATCCATGTTTAGCCGATCGTGCGGTTCAATGCCCGTGCGATCGTAAAAAGCATGGTAAGCAGCCGTTTCCCAGAATTCTTTCAAGGCTCGACTTTTGCTAAATCCCTGTTTGACTTCATCTTCGTCAAGGCGATCGCGTTTAGAAGTTTTCTCAAAGCCATCCAACAAATCGCTGACTATTCTCAGAACGGTTAATAACTGATTCTCATAGCGTTTGCCGACTGGCGATGAGGGCATATTTTGAACGGCAGTAATTAACGATGTGTTGTGATTGCCAAATTCTGCTAGATCGCGGCTATAAAGTTCTACATCTCGATCGAACAATCGATAATTTTCGCCGCGAGCAAAACGATTGTGAATTTGTTCTTGAATGACTAAATGGATAGAATCTGCCGCACCTGAAAGTTTTAAAGTTGCCGCACCGTAAGCATCCAGAGTTGATTGCACCATATCTGCTTCGTCAAAAACTACGACATCAAATGTCCGGGCAATTAATTCAAAATAACGAATGCGATCGCGAATGGCATGGGGTGGTACTTCAGTATCCATTGAGAGAACGTGGCCGACCCAAATATCGGCATCTAGCAAATCGCGGGGTGCTTTGTGGCGGCCGCACATCGTCCAAACCGGACAAAGATACTTTTTCATTTGCCCTTTTTTGCCACCGCTTTGTAAAATTTCCTTGCAGGGTGCATAACCAAATCCCCACATCGAAGTATCAGCAGTAGAAAACGCAGGTAAGACGCAATTTAAGCCAAAAACTTCTGCCTGTTCCAAACTATAGGCAAAGCCGCCATTTCCCCCTGATGCTGCGATCGCCTCGGCAATATTGTTAGCGTGTCGGCGACGAGTTCCATCGCTTTGACCGACTAGCATTCCCACTTTAATTTCGTGAAATGCTAGTTCTGCCATGTACTGTCTGGCAACTTCAATAGAGGGAAACACAAACATCGCTTTATAACCGCGTTTTCCCAACCATACAGCTATCAATACGAGCAAAGTTGTTTTGCCCGATCCAGGCAGTCCAATTAAGTGCTTGATGCCTTCTAATTCGATGACTGTTTCTTCCCGCAAACCCTGACCAATTTCTGGCACTTTAATTGCAAAATGTTCAAACCGTTGTACCCAGCTACCCCGTCTTTTTTCAGGGTGATTTGCTTCGCGTTCATCCATCTCAACTGCTAACTCGTACAGTTCCGCAAGGGGAATGCGGATTTTTGCTTTCGGCAGGCGATCGAGGGAATGGGTGCGGCGCGGCGCAAGTGGGGCTGCGATCGGCCCAATTGGCACTCTCGCGGCTGTTGTTTCTTCACCTAAAGCAACGGCCATTTGCTGGCGGGGATCGGCAAAGGTGGCGCTGTAAAATTGGTGTGCCAAAGGCTGGCCCAGAATTTGACGTGCTTGGGCAATTAAAGGGTCTTCTAGGGGGTCTGTGCGTTGAAAGTGAAGTGTTTCTAAGTTAATTTTATAGGTTCCTTGAGTTTTGTTGCGGTAGTGGCGATCGTTATAAATAGCAACGGCGTGTTTCACTGACTGTTCTGTCACGTAAGCCAGCGACATCAGGCGCATATTGAAAATGGCTTGGCGGGCTTTTGTCAACGCGGGTGCATTGATGATACTCGCCATTCCCGATATCGTTAAAGGGGCATATTCTAGGGAATTAGTCTCAATAAATTCTGCCATCAAGACACACAGCCAGCAAATGCGATCTATTCCCGTCCAGAAATCTGGTTTAATTCTCATATTTGATTTTCTTTAACAACTGTATGACTTGTGAAACAGACAGAATTTCGAGACTAGCAGGATCGCCTTTTTTATCGATCGCTGACTGGAAAGTAGAGAGGTAATCGGGCCGCTCCTCAATTAATTGGTCGCTGACGGCAATGATGCGGCGGCGGTAGTGAATCAGCCCTCCGATGCCAGTGCGGTTGAGGCGCAAAGCAAGGGAGACAGGACTGGTGTATGACTTAGCATCAATACCAATATTGCGACCGTTAATTGCTACATCGCATAGGTCTGATTCTGGGTAAAGTTCGGCATCTAGTCCGTTTTTTATGGCAGCCTTAAAAATTGCTAATTCGTCGATCGCCGGCCCAGTCCAATAGGTTAAAATTTGCGGTTGGGCAATCAGCAATCGGTCTTGGTTTGGGTCTAATTTCTCCGAAACTTTTGCTGTTGAGGAGTTGTGACCGAGGCATTGGCGAATCGGACATCGCCCATCGGGAAAAAGTTCTTTATTGGGATAGGGGCGCATCAGCGTACCGCAATACGCGCAGCGATGAGCGTGTCCGTCAATTAACCAGACATCCGGCACGCTATCAAAAAAGGTGTCAACAATCATTCCCTGTAAAGGGGTTAAATCGTTATCACGTAAATACTCTAAGAGTTGGTGTTCTCCGATGAGCGATCGGCTGCCAAATAGCGCTCGCAAAGCCGTATAAGCTTTGTGCTGGCGGCGAATTCCCAATCGTTCAGTTGCGTCGCGCAACCGTTGGTACAGGCGGTGTTCGATGATATTATCTTCGCCAAAAGTGCCTTTACTGTTGGCAATTACTGCACAATCTGGGGTTGGCACTCGCAAGTCTGGATCGATGAGAATTACTTGACCAGAGTCAAAATCGGCGTGACAAAAAATATCTAATTCCCACTTATTGAGGGGATATCTAGCACGTTCCAAAACCGTATGCACGCAAGCGGCGCGATCGCTTTGTCCGGATTCGATATACAGCCTGCCCAACTTGCACATAGCCCGATAAAGTTCCGATGGCATACTATCATCGTCTTGGCGAACGATGTCTCGATTGAGAATTCTTGTGTATTGTCGCAGAATTCCCTGGGCCAGCAATATAACAGTATCTTCAGCCAGATCGATCGTGCTGGCGTGTCCTGTGGGTAATGGCAATGTCGTTGTTTGCATTTGTGGCAACCAGGTTGGGTCTTGACCATCAGCCTCGGCAAGAATTTGTTGCTCCAATGTTGCGTCTGGGAATGAGGGTAAAACTTGAACGATCGCGGCCAGTGTCCAGCCTTTCTTGAGCAAAAGTGCTGTTGCCAGTCCTTCTAAAATCTGCCGAAACCGAAATTCTTGACCTTTCGGCTGTGACAGGAGTTGCTTGGATCTCCACGATCGCACAGTTCGTAAGGCTGGTGGTTCCACAGATAGCCCAAGCTGCTCAATCCGTCGTTTTAGTTCTTTTGTCAGAAACTCAGCAGTTCCCTCCCACTGGCGATCGTCTTCAAAGTACATAGATGTATAAAACCAACCACTTTACATCGTATACTGATTACAGTAAACGATGTAAATAAAGGATGTCAATAGAGGCTACTCAAAATACTCGTGGCTCAAGGTAGTCATTTACCTGTGAATATCTTGCGGGATAAAGCTTTCAGTCTAATTAGAGTCAGGTAAAAACTTAGCTGAGTCCACCCTTGGATCGCAAAATCTTGCTCCCATTGCCAGTCAGTCGGTTAACCTATGGCAAATTTTCTACCTCTGGCCCAACTGCCCACCGTTTTTGGTGAATTCAACTATAATTCAAAATACACTTGAGTCCAGCCCGCACCTTCCCCGGAATATTCTAACTGTGTTTACCACCGCACCTGCTCCGAACTTTACTCAAACCCGACTGCCCCACGACTTGTTTGCAGCCATTAACGCCCTCAAACAAGAGTTAAACGCCGTCATTCTCGCCCACTATTACCAAGACTCCGAGATTCAAGACATCGCAGACTTCATTGGCGACTCCCTAGAACTTGCCCGCAAAGCCGCCAACACCAGCGCCGAAGTCATAGTTTTTGCCGGAGTTCATTTCATGGCCGAAACCGCAAAAATTCTCAATCCCGACAAATTAGTGTTGTTGCCAGACTTAAATGCTGGGTGTTCCCTCGCCGACAGTTGCCCTCCCGAAGCCTTTGCAGCTTTCAAAGCCGATCGACCAGGACATTTGGTAATTTCCTACATTAATTGTACGGCCGCAATTAAGGCAATGAGCGATATAATTTGCACCAGTTCTAACGCGGTTAAAATTGTCAACCAAATTCCCGAAAATCAGCCGATAATTTTTGGGCCAGATCGCAATCTCGGCCGCTACGTCATGGAACAAACCGGCAGAAACATGGATATCTGGCAAGGGGCCTGCATCGTCCACGAAAACTTCTCAGAAAAAAAGATAGTTCAACTCAAAATCGCAAATCCCGAAGCCGAAATAATTGCCCACCCAGAATGCGAACCTCCCGTGCTGCGCCATGCCAATTACATCGGCTCCACCACCGCTTTGCTCAAATATTCTCAAGCTAGTTCCAGCCAAGCCTTTATTGTCGCGACTGAACCGGGAATCATTCACCAAATGCAAAAGCAAGCTCCGCACAAACGCTTCATCCCCGCTCCTTCAACCAATAATAACTGCGCTTGCAACGAGTGCCCGCACATGAGATTAAATACCTTGGAAAAATTGTATCTCTCCCTAAAAAATCAAACCCCTGAAATTACCATGCCCCTAGATATTCAACTAGCAGCTTTGCAGCCCATCCAACGAATGCTAGAAATGAGCTAACGGTTGACAGTTGACAGTTGTCAGTTGACAGTTGACACTATTTTAGGATGGGTTGAATCCACGGATTAAATTAGTAATCATGGACGCGAAAAAACCGGTTTCTCCGAAAAATTGCGGATGCTCGCCACAGAAACCGGGTTTTTAGCCCCGCGTGCGTCCAGCACTGCATTAGGTCATTTCTTTAAAAATTATGGACAATCGATGATTTTAGAAAAACTGATTGTTTTCACCCGCTATCCCGAACCGGGAACAACCAAAACTCGACTAATTCCGGTGCTGGGAAAAACAGGCGCTGCCAACCTTCACCGCTTGATGGCCCAACGGACGATCGCCTGCGCGCTCTCTCTCCAAAAATTCCGCCAATTATCGGTAGAAATTCACCGAACCGGCGGCAGCCAACAACTGATGCAAGAGTGGTTGGGAACTGATATTATTTGTCAAAATCAAATAGACGGCGATTTGGGCGCAAGAATGACAGCAGCTTTTCAAAACTCTTTTAATTCAGGGGTGGATAAAACTGCAATTATCGGCACTGATTGTCCGGGTTTGAAAGCAGAAATCATGGCACAAGCTTTTGAGGAATTGAGTCAGCACGATTTAGTTTTGGGCCCGGCAAAAGACGGAGGTTATTATCTGATCGGGCTGCGGCGATCGATACCGGAATTGTTCGGTGGCATTCACTGGGGAACCAGTCAAGTATTGGCTTGTACGCGGGCGATCGCCCAAAAGCTCGATCTCAATATTGCTTATCTTCCCACTCTTGCAGATATCGATCGACCAGAAGATCTCCTCGGTTTAGATATTAATATGTTGAAATAACTAAACTCTATTTAACCGTTATAAGTTATTAGAAATTGTCATATATAATTTGAGAAAAATACTTGATTGTGAAACCAGAACGTCATAATATAGTAATTGTATTTGTCTAACCAAATGCTGAATCTCAGTAGCAGTTAGACAGCGCTTGGGACAATAGTCCCAGGCGCGAGAAAAAGCCAAAAATTACCAACTAAATTAGCAACTAACAGCTCCGCTTTGTACAAAACCCGCCCCGCCAGATGAAAGCCCAATGTAGGCGCGGGCCAGGTGTAAAAAATGAGCAACTAATAGCTTTGTTTTTTACCAAACTCTCACGTTAAGGCAAAATGTAGGGGCGAGCCCGGGGTCAGAAATGGGCAAAATCAGCTTTGTACAAAACCCGCTCTCTCTCACGGGCTGCTTAATTCTGTATGTTGTCGCCAGAAAATCCCAATCTCAAAATTTCCCTGATCATTCCAGTCTTAAACGAAGCACCTACAATTGCCTCAGTCATCTCCACCGCCCTTGAGGCCAAAAATGTCGAAATAATTGTCGCCGACGGCGGCAGCAGCGACGGTACTACAGACATAGCAAAATCTTTGGGCGTCCAAGTTATCTGCACCGCCCCAGGCCGCGCCACCCAAATGAATGCAGGTGCCGTCGCAGCTACTGGAGAGATCCTGCTGTTTCTCCACGCAGACACTCTTTTGCCTCGCGGGTACGACTCTTGCGCGCGTCGGGTACTAGCTAACCCGTCGGCAGTAGCGGGGGCCTTTCAACTCAAGATTGACGCCCGCAGGCTCAGCCTCCGGCTGGTAGAAACAGGGGTAAACTGGCGATCGCACTTTCTGCAAATGCCCTACGGCGATCAAGCTATTTTCCTCAAGGCAGTTACCTTTGACAAAATCGGCGGTTTTCCCGACTTGCCCCTGATGGAAGACTTTGAATTCGTGCGTCGATTGAAAAAACAAGGCCGCATTGAAATAGTACCCCAGCCAGTGCTGACATCCGCCCGTCGCTGGCAGCAGCTTGGGGTGATCAAAACCACCGCCATTAATCAAATAGTAATCATCGCTTATTTCCTGGGAGTGTCGCCCGATCGACTCGCTTTCTGGTATAAGAGGCAAAAGAAAAATTCTTCCAAAAACTAAAGAATAGTGAACTTTTCTAAAGCTCGCTGCCAATTATGCAAATAGGAAACACGTCCCTGCGTAAAATATGACTTGAACGCCTCAACTTTTACGCACAGCGAGGAAAAAGAGAATATGGCCGATCCCAGAGATGCAGAGCTGATTAAACCCTTTAACGGCGACCCCTTCACGGGTCATCTCGCAACTCCCATCAGTGCTTCTGATTTCACAAAAGCATTCATTGGGAACTTGCCCGTCTACCGCAAAGGACTCTCGCCCCTAATTCGAGGCCTAGAAATTGGTTTGGCACACGGTTATTTCCTCGTCGGCCCCGAAATCGTCTTCGGACCCCTGCGGGATTATCCAGAAGCAGCTAATCTCGGAGGATTATATACAGCCCTCGTCTTAGTTCTGCTTGGCACACTAGGTATGTCTGCTTACGGTTTAGTCTCTTTCAAACAAGACAACACCAGCTACCCTAGCGCTAATCCCATGACCCCTGATGCCCTCAGAAATGCTGAAGGGTGGAGCCAGTTTACCGGTGGTTTCTTCATTGGTGGAATGGGTGGTGTCTTTGTTGCCTACTTCTTACTCGAAAACTTTAACGGCGTTGATGCCATTTTCCGGGGTTTAGTCAACAATTAGACTCGACTCCCAAATATCCCTGTTGGAACACACTAACTTTAGTTTGGAGAATTTGATATGACAGGTTCCTACGCTGCCTCTTTCTTGCCTTGGATTTTGATTCCCCTAATTACCTGGGTGATGCCGGTTGTGGTAATGGGTTTGTTGTTTATCTACATTGAAAGCGACGCCTGATCCTTACCCCTAAAGTAAGACCTAAGTGGGAAAGCCCAAGTAAGACGATGGACGAACAATTGCTCTGAAATTTCTAGATAAATCTAGGGAAAATCAGCAAAAATTGTTTTGAGATTGCTGGCGATCAGAAAACTTAGTTTCTTTACCCCCATCCCCAGACTTTATCTGTGGAGCAATCTTTCAGTTTTCTTCCTTCAAAACTCGTAATTGCAAAAAAATCCTCTGCCTGCAGGTAGAGGATTTTTTTGCAAAGAAGACAAATCATCCGATCGGGGAACACAAATTGCCAAATTCTGAGCCACAATTGTTATGGAAACCTACTAATGAGGAGACAGCGATGCAATTTTCCCCCGCTCGCCGAATTTTAGCTCCATTCCTGATCTCGGTACTGCTGTTAGTGACCGCCTGCGGTCAAACCCCAACCCAATCACGCTGGGACAAAGCCCAGCAGGAAAGCACCCAAAAGCCTGGTAAAGCACAGCAGACAACTGGTGATAAATCAAGTGCTAGTAATCAAAACCTGCCCAAGAAGGCAGTTGCAGGCGGTAAGTTAAATAAATACTTCCCGGCTTCTGGCGGTGGATTTGATCGCGTTTTTGCTCAAGAAAAATCCGGTTTTGCTGAAGCTAAGTTGAACAAAGACGGTAAAAATGTCGCGGTGCTCTCGATTAACGACATCGCCGGCAACCCCAACGCCGGTGCAAAATTCCAACAAAGTACCAAGCAAATTGCCGGCTATCCCGCCATTAATCAGGGTGCTAATATCACCGCTGTTTTAGTAGCAAATCGCTATCAGGTGAAAGTTCAATCCCGCAATCCCTCTTTTACCGCCAGCGATCGCGAAGCTTGGCTGTCAAAATTTAACCTCGGCGGCCTCGCCCGCGTCAAGTAGCAATGTCTCTTGTCAAACTCCGCGCCAGACTTGAGTCGGGCGCTATCAAAACTAAATTTGCCACAAAGAGAGTTTGAAGTTTTTGCCATCTGCCAAAAGTAATACCTTTGATTTTCGTTCCAGCATAAGGAGTTTTTTGTGAGCAAAACAGTCTTTGAATTAGTCGATCAACTGCCTCAAGACAACATGACTGTCAAAGCCCTGCGAGCGCTTGACTTTGTGGTTCCCGGTGAGTGGAACAATTTAGTTGGCTTTGAAAATACCATTCGCACCGTTACTGGCGAAACAGACGAAGAACTGATCCAGCAAATTGGCGAGCGCGCCATCTACCTGTACAACGATAAATCTGAGGGCTACCAGCGCGCTCTCTGGCTCTACCAAACGATCGACAGTGCCGACAAGGCTTTGGGCACTGCCGCCCTCGCTAACAAAGTCTCCCAAAATGTGCCGTTTTTGTCCATGCTCGGCAATCTCACTCCCAAGCCGGAAAAAGCTCAAACGATCGACCTTTCTCTGAAGTTAGTCACTGAGTTGCTCGCTTTTTGCCAAATCAACGGCATTCCCGGCGACAGCATCGGCGATTTTGCCGCATCCTTGGGTGACTACGGCGGCGAATCCCTGATGCGGATGGCTGCTTTGGTTTGTTTCGATGGTTTGATTCCTCTGGGCCCAGACTTTATCATGGCAACTCAGTCTTGGATTCAGAGGCTCTCCCCGAACGATTTGCAAGATAATTCGGCCTTTAAGTCGATCGGCGGCATGATTCCAGGGGGCTCTCCCGCAGGCCAGTTGGGCTTTATCGGCGAAAGCTTTAACTCGGTTTCTGGCTGGATGAGCTCTTTTGTGAGCGATCGAGGTTTGACTCCCCAAAACGTACTCGGCCACTTGCAGAATTTTGTAGATATTTCAGCAGACAAGGTGGACTACGTGGGCGCATTCCTCGACATGACTACCAACTACTACGAACACACCGGTGTTCAAACTCTCGCCCGCCGTTTGATTGAACGAGCTGTCGCTGAGATTTAGAATAACCAAAGGAGTTGTGATGTTTGCGGGCGATCGCCCTGTGAGAGTGTTTTCAGTTCAAATTTTTTTGACTAGCCATTCTCTCAGGTTGGTTTTCGATAAAATGTGTGCGATCGAGAAAGTCGATCGCCCGCTTGCTCAACTCCCAACTCCTTACCGAATCACTTTTACCAGGAAGCGTTAATGTCAGAAGAACCGAAAAATCCTACCGCTGGCGAATCGGAAACTCCCAGTGCGTCGATCGATCACGCCCCGAGTTCCGACACAGCCGAGACAAGCGACTTTCCCAGCACTGACAAGCCTCAGCCGGCTGCTAAAAAGCCCGCAGCCAAGGCCGAAGGCGACAAGCCCCCAGCTAAAGCTAAAAAGGAAAAAGCACCTGCTGTTGAAGACAAGCCCTTTGCGGAATTTATTCAACAAGATTATTTGCCCGCTTTGCAAACTGCTTTGACTAAGCAGGGCGTTAAGGATTTAGAGGTGAGTTTTACCAAGCAAAAATTTCCCGTTTTTGGGATGAGTTCCGCCGGGGATTGCTGGCAGGTAATTGGTAAATTCCAAGAAGGAGAGCGCCAATTTAACCTGTATTTTCCTCAAGAAAATATTCAAAGTCAAAGAGCCTTTTCCTGCGCGGAAAATAAGACCAAAACCAGCACTTTAGAGCCTTTTTTGATCGATGAGCGCAAGGTAACACTAGACCTCATGGTGTTTGGGGTCGTCCAGCGGCTTAACGCTCAAAAATGGCTAAATCTTAATTAACCTGAGTTCGGGATAAGAAGAGGGGGGGACAATAATTTACTCAAAGTCAACCCCTACTCCCCTTCTTAAGGCAGGGCTGTTTCATTCTCACCAAAAACATGAATTTCGACTCTTGTAGTGCCAAGAATGCCTACCCCCGACCTAGAGGATTTGATCGGCAGATCAGACCAAGAGGGCCGGCACGGGGAGTAGGGGTAGCACGGCCCCTACCGAGAATGAAACTGTCCTGCTTCTTAAGGGGGATTTAGGGGGATCTGGACTCAGGTAAAAACGAGATTGATCACAGGCTTTCAGGCGATTGTTGACACCAACGGGATCTTGGAGTATCCCTACGGGGAAGCTCACGATAGGCTGGTGTACTTCATAAATGTGGAATCTCCTGTAAATGGAAAGCAATAGCCATAGAACTCAAAAAATCAGGTCATCTTCTCAATCAGTGGCGGCATCAATCCTGTGGGATGAAACTGAAGATAAAAATACAATTTTTTGGGAAGAATGGCAGGCGCATCAAGATTATCTTTCCCATTGCTGTCTCAAGTGGATGAACTCAAACCCACTCGATGCCGAAGAAGTATTGAGTCAGGCAATGCTTAAAGCCTGGAATGAATGGCAAAACTATGGAATTCAAATTAAATGTCCTAAAGCTTGGTTAACTCAACTTCTCTATAACTTCTGCATAGATTTCCATCGAAAACGAAAACGAGAAACATTAATAATTGAAAACATAGACGAGATTAAACTTGAAGATTATCCAGCACTTTATTCTAACTTAGGATTTACTGAACCTAATCTTATAGACCTGGAATTGCAGGCATATATCTACCATAAAATTGACTGCTTGCCTCCCAGACTCCGCGATACTTTGGTCTTATACCACTACCAAAATAAATCTTATCAAGATATTGCCAAGCTATTTCTATGCTCTGAAGAAAACGTCCGCAAATCCGTGAGCAAAGCCGGACGTATTCTGCGAAGGCATTTAACCAAATATCTGGCCGGTGAAGATGATACTCCTCTAAATTCTTCCTTGCCCGCCTTAAAGTTGGTAATTCCTTTGCCAGAAAAGTCTCAACCCCAATGCAATTGGGAATCACTAATTCCCCCAAAAAGCCAGGATGAAGAAATTAGCTATCAAGTCACCGTACTATGTCTGGAAACTTTACCAAGAAATTGGGTCTAAAGCCCCGTCCTTATAGGACGGCTTTAATTACAGAGACTGTGAAGATTCGTTAAAGATACAGACTTGCAAATCAAAGTTTCTGTAATAGTGGTAGACTATTGAAATGATAGTATTAGAGTTTAAGTTGAAGGGCAAAGCGGAGCAGTATCGAATCATCGACAACATGATTCGGACGGCTCAATTTGTGCGAAACAAAACTCTTAGACATTGGATAGATAATCAAGGGATTAAGCTAGTAGACCTGTACAAACAATGCGCCGTTATGGCAAAAGAGTTTGAATGGGCAGGCAAGCTTAATTCGACGGCACGTCAGGCTTCCGCCGAACGTGCCATTTTTGCTATCCAGCGTTTCTTTGCTAACTGCAAAGCTAAGAAGCCAGGAAAAAAAGGATACCCGCAGTTCAAGAAACATACTCGCTCTGTTGAGTACAAGCAGTCCGGTTGGTCGCTTTCTAGTGACAAAAGATGCCTAACATTTAAAGATGGATTTGCTGCTGGGAGATTCAAGTTAATCGGTAGTCGGGATTTGCATTTTTATGCGCCTGATGAGATTAAACGAATTAGGATTGTGCGCCGTGCCGATGGCTACCACGCCCAATTCTGTATCAACGTGGAGCGGAAAGAGGAACTTGTTCCGACTGGTAAGGTTATTGGAATAGACGTGGGATTGAACCACTTTTATACTGATAGCGACGGCGAAACAGTTCCTAATCCTCGCTACCTCCGAAAGAGTGAAAAAGCTTTGAAGAGATTGCAGAAGCGAGTTTCTCGGAAAAAGAAAGGTTCCAAGAACCGGAAAAAGGCGATCAACAAGTTAGGAAGAAAACACCGGAAAGTCAGCAGGCAGCGTAAAGACTTCGCCATAAAGACGACGCCCGGCGCGGTAAAATCTAACGATTTTGTAGCCTACGAAGACCTTCAGGTTCGGAATATGGTTAAAAACCACAAGCTCGCTAAATCAATCAGCGATGCAGCCTGGTCACTAACTTGATCATTATTTGGAATATTTCGGGAAAGTGTACAGCAAAACAGTCATTGCTGTTCCACCACAGTACACCTCTCAGAACTGTTCAAATTGCGGCAATCTAGTCAAGAAAACCCTGTCAACTCGAACCCATATTTGTGGTTGCGGTACGATATTGGATCGCGACCACAATGCTGCGTTGAACATTTTGGCGAAAGGGTTAAAGCAGGCAAAATTTAATTTAAATACGGCGGGGCACGCCGGAATTCACGCTGGGGGACAGACCGATCTCTACTCGCTGGTGGTGACATCAACAAGCAAATCGACTGGATGATCCAAGAATCCCCGCGCCTTCAAGGCCGGGGAGTGTCAACCCATCATTCCTACATCTCTAAGCTGTCAAACATCTAAACTGCATTAACTAAGTTACCTTTATTTTTTATTTTTCGGTTCCATTTCATAATTAGTC
>NZ_JAUBOZ010000120.1:0-21746 GCF_036700475.1 Microcoleus sp. T2B6
CGTCCAAAAAGGACGGGCGGGACGCCCATCCCACAATAACAATTAAAATTGTAAGTTATTTAATTCGCGATCCTTAATATAGTTAACTAATATCAAACGGCTTTGTCCCTCAATACTCCAGACAGTTTTTGGAACGATATTACAAGCTTACGCGGGGCAAGGATCATAAAAAAGTCGAATTAAATGCAAGTCTGGGGTGGAGCTGACATTGATTTAATTATCCACAGGGGCTGCGAAGTCAAGCGAGAATAAGCCATTGGGCTATATAAAAAGTGTGCGGACTATTGTTTATAGATGGACTCATTTAATAACTCTCACTGGTTACGAATGGAACTGCCACCTCCAGAATTAGGCAATTGCAGGTCTTGATCAAATAAAAAATCATCACGTATTTCTAACGTTCGCGTGGGTAAACTTAAGGAGGAATCTGGTAAATTTTGAGGTGCTATCCTTAGTGTATAACGGCCGATGGGGACACCATCAATCCGATACAAGCCAAACTGATCGGTGGCAGTAGTTTTGATAACTTCGCCTGTGGCATTGAGCAACTCAACTTTGATACCTGCAACCGATTTGCCATTTGCATCCAGAACTCGTCCTGCTAACCCAAATTCTGGCCTGACCGTAAAATATAAACTGGTAATCGCACCAGCCGCAACCTCGGCGGTATAAGTTGTTTTCACAGGAACTAAGGCAAAAGGTAATTGCTCTGGGTCTAATTCAACAAGATAAACACCTTCAGGTAAATTGCCGATCAAAAAATTCCCTTGGGAATCAGTTTTAGTGCGCGTAAGGAGATTATCGCGACTGACCTCAATTTCAACACCCTCTAATTTTAAACCAGGCAAATTGCTCCCCCCTTCGATCTGAATGCGACCAGTAATTTGACCCCGGTTTTGACCGATAGCACTATTTTGAGCTGGAATAAATCTGCCTTGATCAACAGTAAAACCTGCAACTAAACTCACAATTAATTGTTGATCGTTAAAGCTTTGAAATGAACTTCTACCGGGCAAACCTTGATACTCAGCCCGAAGCAGTACACCAGAAAATACAGGCAAACTCGCACCAATAATCGGCCTTACTGCTCCAGTTTCATCAGTGACAACGCCTAAGCGATAACTGAGGCGATTAAGGCTGAAAGGAGTATAACTATAAATCGCACGGTAGCGAGTGGAAAGATTCCCGCCAAATTCCGCACTTAAGGAGAGTTGATCTTGTAAACTCAAACTATAAGCAACATCTACCAATCTGCGATCGCCCGTGACATTGGCAGACAGCCTAACGGCGTTATTAAGCTGGTAGAACGCATCCAATACATAACGACCATCTAGATCGGGCTTGCCACTTAAATAAAGGCTTTGCATAGGACGCCAGTTAAAAACGGGTGCCAGGTATTGAGCAGAATTTGTTTCATCCTGGCGGCTGCGGGCAATTAAGCCCAAAGTCAAGCGATCGCTTACTCTATAACTGAGGTTCGCACTGTGGTCAAATCGGCTCCTTTCTTGATTGCTAGACAGGTAGCTGGCTGGAAAAAATTGAGAGGTGGCGAAGAACTGCCAGGACGGAAGCTGAGCCTGTAACTCTGAAGTGTACGCTGTTTTTCCCTTCGAGGTGCCCACAGAAGCAGCTAAAGTGAGCGGGTTAGCAACTTGCCAAATAAAACCTGCTTCTGCTTGCAATCTAGAACCGCCTTCGTTACGACTATCCGGCGCATTTTGCACCCCAGTTTCCACTGTAAAATTATCAGATAAGCCTTGCCTAAACTGATAAAAAGCAGTTGGCTGACTGGCTGGTTCAGAATTGACTCTGCCTATATTCAGCTTATCGAACAAGTTACCACTAACCCCCGCCCCAGCCAAGTGAACAAACCTACCTGCGGGCAGCAATAGATCGGAAGTACCGATTCTTAGCTGACGGATTTCAGCAGGGGAATTAAAATTATTCCGATTATAAATTAAAAAATCGATTTCGTTGACTGTAGCAGATAAATTAACATTTAAAAATTGGTATTCTCCATTCAGCCCGACCTGTTGCTGGGCAACAACAGTACCATCAACTCGCAGTTGCACAAAACTCCCAGGAGGAGCTTGGCCCCGAAATGTCCGCAGTGGTGCCGCTCGCCTAGGCAAAAGTTCAGTTCCCTGACTGGTGTCATAAAAACGTCCAGATGGGAGGTTGGTATAGGCGATTTGTGCCCCTGTCATATCCAGATTTGACAGCAGGGGATGCAGTCCAATCTGCTGTCTGCCTACTTGATAGCGAACTTCGCCTTCCCGCTTATACCAAAAGTATTCAGTGAGTGTTTGTTGATCCTGAAAATTGTTATCTGCACGGATGCGCCAACTTCCACCCCAAAGCCGCCCTCCCAAGACTGTAGAACTGAGCAGAGAACTGCTATTACCATTTTGAGAAAAATCCAGGTTTTCTCTCACAGTGGAAAAGCTGGTTTGGGGAGGGCGTACCTCAGCTTTAAGCTCGGTTTGCTGCGAAGCTGACCTAGCATTCGGCTGCCAAGGTAAATCGATCATCAGAGCAACTTCTGAAGCATCGAACTCAATCGGTGTGGCTAATTTTTCTGCAATGAGCGTATCGGTCAGGTAAATGAGGCCGTTAATAGTTTGGTAATCGCTCGGCTCTAGTTTCGTCGTGCCTAAAGGCGTGCTAATTTCGATGCTGCCGTTAGCAGAAATTTTTACAGTTATCCCAGTTAATTTAGCAAAATCATCTAGAGGAATGAGAAAGGTATTCTCATTTCTTAAAACTTCTAGATTGCCGACTTCTTTGCCTCGAATAACGACCCCTACTAATAACGTCTCGGGCAGTATCTTAACTTCATTACTAGGGGCATTTCCCTGTACCAATAAGCTGTTATTGCTGTTAAAGGTGGCAGGTTGCTGCTGCGAATTTGAAAATTTTTCTAGCTGCTTGACAGTATTAATCGCCTCTGATTTCTGAAATAAAATAGGAGGCGTCAGAGAGAGAATTAGGGATAACATATAGAGTCCTTGCTAGCCTTTATTAATAAAATTTGGCAAGGGAATTTATTCGCTAAAGTTGAAATCTAGCGAATAAAAACACAAGCTTTCAATTGTCAATCCTTAGCTATTGGGCGCTAGGAGCAATAGTAAAAGGAATTCCCTCATCTATCGGCGTGCCGCTCAGATCGCCGTTAATATCCAAAACGTACTTGCCGGGAGGAAGCTTTTTGGTGGTGTTCAGGGGAAGTTTGCGGCGGTTGTTGGGCAAAATTGGGAGCGTTGGTAAACCGCTTGCTTCCCAGACTCCATCGGGTAATTTTACATCTTTTGTGGCGACATTGGGGATGGGTTTTGTTGCGGCCGCGCCCGGATATTTTTCAGCCGACCAAATTGCATACTCTCCCGCCATCCGAATGTGAGAATTTCCTTGACTGGATATATCAAAAATAGCTGTAACTGGATTACCTTTATCTTCCACTTGCACAGAATTTAAGACACCAATTCTTTTAATATTACCGGCATAGCCGTAGACTGCGACTCCCAATCGACCAACAACGATCGCAGCACTCGATTTATTCTTAGCAGAGGGAACTTCCTCAAAGAAAATCATGGCTCGGTGTTCCCCCTCTTCTGGTTTGACGCGGGGGCGCACTGCAATGCGGACTGTTTGCGCTTTTCCGGGAGGAATTGTAAAGCGCAATGGATTAATTAACAGCCAGCGATCGAGGGATTTCTCTGTAGAATCAACAATTTGTACTTGATTGTTTTCATCTTGCACCCAGTTAGAGGTGGAGACTTGAATTTCAAGCGGTTGGGAATCACTATTTATTAACCGAATAGATTCGTTTTTCCCTGAAGAGTCAATCTGCAACTCTAACCGGGGCGGACTCACGGCAAAATTGCCAGCAATTCCGAGATCGCTACCAATCGCGATCGCTCCCAATACTGTAGCTATTGCCCAGAACAATTTTTTATTCAAATAGTGCATTTTCTCTAGTAGTTTGTAGTTTTTAAGGAAATTGTACCGTAACTCTTAAAGTTCCTTGGTATGCTCCTGCAACTTCAGCTCGCTCTAAGTTCAATCTAAACTCCACTCCTCCCTCGATAATATCAAAATTATTTTCGCGGGATACTCGAATCGGCGGCAAAGGCTGCAATGTTACCTTAATTTCCGAGTTGGGATGTTCGGGATTGCTGAGGGAATTGCTGCGCCCGTTTCCTGCGATTAAGTCATAGCTAACAGAGACAGATTGTAGCGGCCGATTTGCGGGTACGCGCATTTGCCAAAGAGAAGGAAGCGAGCGAATTAACTGAGAGTTAATTTGAGGAGCAGCACTCAGTATTTGCTCTCTCGTAGAAAATTGCTGAACGGTTGGACTTAATAAAAATTCTGATGGGCTAATCGGTGGTAAGACTAATGTTGGCCTAACTAATAACTGATAACCTTCATCTTGTCGAGCGGATGGGGGAACAGCCAGAGCAGTTGCTTGAAAGCAGGCAAATGCAAACATTGTAGCCAGACAAGTTTGCCCTTTCACATTTAGTGATTTGAGGCTTTTCATAAAATTTCTCCAAAACAGTGTTCCCATCGCCTTTAGGCATGGGAGGAGTTTTTCCAGCTTCAGTGTTAGAGTATATTTGCCATCTTTAATCTCAAACTAGCCAGAGCTTTTCTCGCCTTTAATTAATTGTCTACCTATAGTTGTTGAAGCTGTGAATATAAAATAGAGCAATATAGGTACAGTTAGCACCTATATTGCTGCTATAAAAGCTTTCTACAAATAAGCTGGTTATTATCCCGGCATCCCAGTGCAGCTTACTTTGATAAAGCACTACTGATTGGTAGCTGTAATTGTTATTGACCCGCCATTATATAATCCGGATGATTTAGCGTTTGTTAAGTTGAAGTTGAGAGTCGCAGTTCCTTGGTATGCGTTGGGGGCACCTAGCCCAGTTGTTGGAGTAGTCGCTGTACCACCAGATGTGACCGTCATGGTCATAGTATCGGATCCAGTTACTGTATTGGTCAATGTACCTGTTGTGACAGCAACGGTAATATTAGCTCCGGCCGAGGAATTCGTCAAAATAGTATAAAGCTGGCTAATTGGTACAGCGACTGAAGCAATACCTGCAAGTGAAGTGGTCGTTAAAGGGGTACTTCCAGTTGTCGTTCCTCCTTGAACGAGTAATCCCCCTGATGCATTGCTAGCACCGAACAACTCAGAAGCAGTAAAAGTGAGAGCAATGTCACCAAACGTCGTTAGTTGAAGCACCTTAGGAACTTGCACCCTCACAGGTACGTTGGCGTTGGCGCTCTGCGCCAGTACCGGCGACGAGAATAGGCTACTCGCTAAGGCGGCGGGAGTCGCTCCCAGCGCTAAGCAGCTCAATAATTTCCAGGTTTTCTTCCGTGCAACGTGGGCAGGAGTTGAAGTGACGGCAGGTGCAGAAAAAAGATTTTTGAGAGAAGAAAATAGAGAAGAAGATAGAGATGGCATAGTTTAATACAGTAGTTGCAGTGACTAAGTAGTAGTTCCGAATTAATTACACAATATTTCTACTGAAACCCTTGCCTAGCAACGAGTCTTTATGTAATTAATTTTTTGTGGTTACTTATGATAACCAGTATAGACCCAAAGGCTGACTTAAGCAAGGGCCATTGGCAAAAACTTAAAAGCGACTAGATTTTGTCAATACTCCTTTAGGCAGAAATATAATTAAATAATAATGATAATCCAATAAGGGGTAAGGGTGGGAGAGTCCGCCGTAAGCGGACTCTCCCACCAACAGCGATTATCATTATTAATAAGTTGTGGTCTCGATTGGCGTGGCACTGTGATCGATAACAGTGACGGACGATCGATAATAATGGTGGACGCAAGATAATAATGGCGGGCGCGAGATAATAGTTGCACCGCCAGCGCACGGCAGCGTCGGGGAGCGCACGATCGATGGCGAGCGTTGGTACGATCGAACGATAGAATTGACAAATAATTTGGCGAGCGATGCCTGGACCAATATTTCTTTGATACATCTTCTCAAACCCTCTTGACAACTGCCATACAAGCTTAACTTGTTACGAATGAGCAAATGCAAAGGGTATCCCCTGCTTACAAGGCAGCGCTCGATTGTTGGGAACTGCGGGGTAATCTGTGGTATCAGAAACAATAGTCCGGACAGTTTTTAATCACTAACGGCAGAATGCGAGTTTCAGCCTTCTCAGGGAGGTCAAATGCTAACGGTAGAATGAGGGTTTCAGCCTCTGTCTCAAAAACTGTCCGGAGTATTGGTCCCTAAATCCTGTTTATTGCAGAGACAAGGTAGATAAGGGAGATAAGCAACATAAGGATTTTAAAGAATTTAAGCATTTTAAAATTCCCAAAGAAGCATCAAAATATTTATTTTAAAAGACCGTATCTTCCCTCCTCAAAAAATTAAAATATTCAACAATGATTACATAACTGAGGGGAAAGCTAGTTGGGCAGAAATAAATCAGCCTATCAAAAGCTTACTTTTCCTCAATAAAAAGCTTGTGTAAATTGGAGAATCAAAAAATGTCTGTATTACATCGCATTAAATCTGGTACATCTGTTTTATTAACACTGGGAACCGTTGCCGGAACCGCAGCGCCGATGCTAGCTCCCGCGCCTGCTTTTGCTCAGACAGCTTTTTCGGATGTTAATAATAACTACTGGGCAAAAGACTTTATTCAAGATTTGTCCGAAAGAGGAATTATCAAAGGATTTCCCGATGGTAGTTTTCGCCCGGATGCACCGGTAACGCGGGCTGAATTCGCGGCAATGGTGCGTTCTGTGAAAAAGGAAAAAACCCGCGCTGCTGTAAGGTTTGCCGATGTTCCGTCTAATTTTTGGGCAAGCGGGGCGATCGCCGAAGCTTACGAAATGGGATGGATGTCTGGCTATCCCGGCAATGTTTTTAGGCCGACACAGCAGATTCCTCGCGTTCAAGTTGTAGTCGCTTTAAATAACGGAATGGGCTATGAGCCTAGGTGCGATTTTCAAGATGTTCTCAGTTACTATAATGATGCGGGTGAGATTCAAAGTTATGCTGTCAAAAGCGTTGCTGCTGCTACTGAAAAACAGTTAGTTGTCAGCTATCCCAATCCTAAATCTCTCAAACCGAACAAGTCAGCAACACGAGCTGAAGTAGCTGCTTTTATCTATCAAACATTAGTCAGTACCAATCAAGCAAGAGCAATTAATTCTCCTTACATTGCCAAGATTGATGTTAGCGAGTCTGTTGCTGTGCAAATTCCCAGGGGGGTGACTATCCCAATCGAGTATGCAAAAGGCAAGATTTTGCTCGGCCCCAATGACAAGTCTCCAATTACGCTGACTGTAGCTGCGGATATCACGGGCAATAATGGTCAAGTGCTGATACCCGAAGGCTCGAAAATTAGTGGCGAATTGCGATCGACTGCTTCGGGCGTTCAGTTTGTGGCTCAAGAATTAAGTATACTCAACGGCAGCAGAGTGCCTCTCAATGCCACTTCGCAACTGATTACTAGGAAAGAAACTGTTACCAAGGGCGTTAATGTTGGTAATCTGGTTAAGAATACGGCCTTGGGTGCAGCAGCAGCGGCGGCGATTGCAGGTGTTACGGGCGATCGGGCGATCGCGACAGAAGAGGTGCTCGGCGGTGCGGGAATCGGGACTTTGATCGGGGTGTTTTTGGGCCGAGATAAAGTCGATTTGTATGCTGTTAATCCCGACACCGATTTAGATTTGCTGTTGAATTCCGATTTGGTAGTTGGTACTGCCAGCACAGACATTTGTAGCGCTCGATAGAGCCGATAATGGGAAATTTCCTCAAACCCCTCGCCTTGCAGGAGAGGGGCTTTAATTTGTGTATTTTACCTCGCTACAGGTGCATCTAATCAAACAATTACTCAGGATTTTTTTTACTTGTAAATTTCTACGGACATCCCAAACTTTCGCGGGTAGAAACTCCCGTCACGGGATTGACCCCATCTGCTTTCTCGCACAGGATACTCACTTGATAAGCGTCGATAATCGCGTCAGTAAAATCAGCGCCGGAAATTGCAGCATCAAAAAACCGAGTTCGAGTCATAATTGCCTCGGTAAAATTAGCATTCATCAAATTAGCGCCGTCGAATGTAACTCTATCTGCCAAAGCACCGGAGAGGTTGGCACCTGACAAGTTGGCATTCAGCAAAACTCCCTTAGTCAAAATCGCATTAGTTAAATCAGCACCTTGAAAATTGGTTCCCCGCATTTCAGCAGCGACAAATGTTCCGCCCGCTAAATCCGAGTTGGAAAAATCGCGATCGGACAAATTAATATTTGTGTAATTAATACTTGTTTTCGGCAAGGCAAATGCCGGAGTAGCACTCAGCAGCACCCACCCAACAGCCAACACTAAACTTAAAACCAGGCTCAGGAAAATTCGGAAAACACTTTTCATGATGATGGGAATGGGGAATTGGGCATAGTTGACTGTTGACTGTTGACTGTTGACTGTTGACTGTTGACTGCTGACTAATGACTAATGACTAATGACTAATGACTAATTAAAATCGTTTTACCCAATCTTCGCCGACGCGAAGCGTCAAGTCAGAATTGATTTCACCCGTAGAAGATGCTTCAATTTTACCGCCGCCTAACTCTTTTCGCAGTAGATTGGCTGCCTCTAAATCTCCTTGCTGAACAATAATTTGACTTTGACGCTGCTTCTGGGGCGAATCCTGCACTACAGATACATTAAAAAAGCCCTTTTTTCGGAGAAATTCAGCAACGGTTTTTGCGGTTGTCGGTTTGCTAGAAGCATTTTGGACAGCTATTTTGAGGTTTTTGGGCAACAGGGAGTCGCTGGGATTGCGAATTCGTCCTTGTTCAAAATCCGGCACGCTCTGGTTCAAGTATTGTGTCATAATGCGATCGCGCCCGATCGCATCTACAATCCAATAACTCCTCAAATCCCCTGTTTCTGAACTCGATCGTCCAGGCAACATTACCATTTTAAAATTATCTCGCTCCAATTGCAAACCGAAATTGGCCAGCGTCAATATTTCCTCATAACTTAGGTTTGTATCCACATATTTTTGCATCAATCGAACAATTTGTGGCAAGCGTACCAATACTGATGGACTTGCGAGGCGATCGCGAATAGCTTGAATTAAAGATTGCTGCCGCTGAATGCGGCCGATATCTCCTAAACCGTCGTTGCGAAATCGAGCAAATTGTTCTGCTTGTTCTCCGTTGAGAGTTTGCCATCCCTGGCCTAAGTTTATTTTTAACTTTTGGGCGGTATCTGTATAGGACATTGGGCGAGGTACAAATACCTCAACTCCGCCTAACAAATCGACTAATTCCCGAAACGCATTGCTGCTGACTCGCACGTATCGTTCAATTGTCGTATTGTTCAGCATACTGCTAACCAATCGCGTCGCCAAAGCTGCTCCTCCTCTAGCATTGGCTTCGCTAATTTTGCTGAAGCTAATTCCGGGAACTTCGACTTTAGTATCTCGTGGAACTGAAAGCAAACTAATAGATTTATCTCTAGGATCGAGGTGGAATAAGAGTATTGTATCGCTGCGACCGTTAAATATCTTAGGGCCATTGGCTGCTGCTTCCGGCACGCGGTCAATTCCCAACATCAAGATAGTAACTGGCCGCGATAGGCGGTATCCTGAGCGGTTGGAGGATAGATAGTCAAAGCCAGTCGCCTCTAATACTCTATTGATAATTGGCGGTTCCACGGGAGCTAACAGGGCAGTAATTGCCCCCAATGTTGCCGAGATGGCGGCTGTGAAAACTAAGAAAAATAGCCCCACTATATAGAGGAAGAATTTAGGCTTTTTTCGAGATGTTTGATCGACTGGTGTAACAAAGTCTCTTTTAAAAATTGACAAGTTTTTCATTGACTTGCTGTTGGTTATTGCAGTTTTTCAGCTTTGCAGTAAAACTTGGGTGGTGCTTCGGAAAAGTATTTCAACATAGCCGGACACAGCCAGCCTTCGAGATTTTTCGATTCCCACCGATACCAGTTACCGCCGTATTCTGCTTTCAACCACAGCATTTCTGCTTGATATCCGGGAAATGGATTGGCTGAAAATAAAAGTCGGAAACCTTGAGCGGCATTGGGAATGTCTGCGACAAGCGTGTTAATCATTTCGGGGACGCCCTGAACAAAAGGTTCTCGGACAAGTCCGACTCTCTCGTCGTCAAAAACCCAGGTGTACTGTTCGCGATAGGGGTAAATTACCATCATGGCATTGGACATGGTATTCGCCTCTTTTTATTTCCTTTGTTTTGTCTGCAAAAATGCAAGTGTGGATACATTATATTCTAATACCGTTTAGTTAAGGCCGATCCCCCCTAACCCCCCTTAAAAAGGGGGGAACAAGAACTTGCTCAAAGTCAACCCCTACTCCCCAACAACCAGGGGGATGCTGCAAGGAATCTCCGAGGAATAAACAGTTTTAACCCAAGCGTATTGCATTATATTCTGTGGCGCGGAAATTGTTCACTATCCGATTTGACAACCCTGTTTTAACTTAGGAAATCTTGCGGGTTATTTACAAACTTTGTTTGGGTTGGGCGGATTGGTGAAGTCTAGGCAGTTCGGGCTTTAGAGCTGTTTTTTTAGTTTTTTTAGTTTCGGTAAATGGTAGCAAAATCAAAGACGCTTAAGGGTGATTTATTGCAGGATGTTTTCTTTTAATTGTGCCTAGTTTTATAACCCTTATTACCTTTGTAGTAATGACGAATAGTCTGTATTCTCCCAAACTATGAGGACGGACACCCTAACTACAAACATTTAAAGGTTTGTAGTTGGGTGTTATGTTTATTTTCGGGAAGCTCCTACTCAAATTCTCGTCAGCTCAACCAGCGCCTTAGCCAAATATTGATACTGCGGCAAAGTATTGTATAACTGAGCCGAAATCCTCACCAACTGCTTACTAGCATCCGGCCAAGGAATCACCGGAACTTCAATTTTAAAAATCTCCCACAGCGCCTCTTGCAAAGGTGGAATTCCTCCCTTTGCAACCTCATCAGACTGGCCGTCTGCCAGTGGCACAACAGCCATCGAACCCACCATTTCATCAGGACAAGGCAGCGGCAAATCTAATTTGTCAGCCAATATTTTTCTCCCTGCCAATGCTAAAGCATGATTCTTTGCCCTCAATTCCGGCCAGCCGCCACTCAACAAAGAACCCATAAAATCAATAGCCACAGGTACGCACAAATAGGGACTCGGATCGACTGTTCCCATCCAGTCAAATTCTAATTGAAAGCGCGATTTATCAGCGCGCGGCGAATTAGCACCGTGACTGATTGTAGTTGGCCGAATGGCATCTTGCTTGTCGCGCCGCACGTACAGAAAGCCCGCACCTTTCGGCGCGCACAGCCACTTGTGGCAATTTCCCGTATAATAAGCCGCGCCAATTTCATCTAAATTCAGTGCTACCATTCCCGGCGCGTGAGCTCCGTCTACCAATACATCCACGCCACGGTTAGCTAACTCGCCCACTAACTGTTTGATGGGAAAGATTAAACCAGTTTGACTCACAACGTGGTCTAATAAAGCTAACTTTGTTTGCGGTGAAACGCACTTAATTATTGCTTCAATAATTTGGTCGGGTGACTCAATGGGAAAGGGGACTTCTGCTACTATTACTTTAGCGCCTGTACGCTCGGCTACAAAATTAAGTGTGTTCCGGCAAGCGTTGTATTCCTGATTTGTAGTGAGCAATTCGTCGCCCGGAGAAAAACAGAGCGATCGCAAAACAGCATTTACTCCCGTCGTCGCATTCGGCACAAACGCCAAGTCCTCGTCAGCCGCACCAATAAATGCTGCTAACTGATTTCTGGCATTATCCAACAATGGTTCAAATTCCCGCATTAAAAAGCGCAAAGGTTCTCTTTCCAGTTGTTCCCGAAAAGCGGTTTGCGCTTCGAGTACGGGAATCGGACAAGCCCCAAAAGAGCCGTGATTGAGGAAAGTTATATCGCGATCGAGCAACCAATATTGGTTAATCATTAGTAATTAGTCAGTAGTCAGTAGTCAGTAGTCAGTAGTCAGTAGTCAGTAGTCATTAGTCAGTAGTCATTAGTCATTAGTCAGTCAACTGTCAACTGTCAACTGTCAACTGTCAACTGTCAACTGTCAACTGTCAACTGTCAACTGTCAACTGTCAACTGTCAACCGTTAACCATTTTACCTTTTAATTGCTCAAACTCTTCTAATGTATTGCAATTCGATAACATTACTGCTTCTCGTTCCCCTACAGGTAGAGGGATTGCGGAGATTTGATTTAACCACACTTGAAAGGAACGTCCCCCTTTGTCAATAAAACTTTGCAAGCTGGGCAGAGCTTTTTGGCGGTAGAAGCCACACAAAGGCTCCCAGCGCGAATTTTGATAAGGCACAACTGCTAAAGTTGATGGGGGAAATTCTGTTAACTGACTCGCCCACTTCAGAATAATCTGGGCATCCAACAAAGGCAAATCGCAAGCTAACAGTAAAATCCACTCGGCGGCTATTTCTTTCAATCCCTGAGTCAATGCAACCAAGGGCCCGGAGCCCGGATTGTACTCTACCAGAAATTGGGATGTTTCGGTTAAGGTCGATCGATAGCGATCGGGCCAAGCAGTCAGAACATAAACTTCGGGGGTTACAACTGCGGCAACTTCCAACGCCCGCTGCAAGAGGGATTTCCCCTCTATTTCCAGTAGAGCTTTATCCCTACCCATCCGCGAACTTTGACCGCCTGCAAGCACAATTACGGCAATTTTATGATTGGTCATTAGTCATTAGTCATTAGTCATTAGTCATTAGTCATTAGTCATTAGTTATCGCAAGAATTGTCTGTTTTGAACAGGCAAGATGCCTGTTCCACAATTATTGGAGATGTCTAGTAGTCAGTAGTCAGTAGTTAACTGTCAACTGTCAACTGTCAACTGTCATTCTAAACTCAAAACACTAACGGCTTGGCTAACTTCCTCAAGTTTTTGCACGACTTGACCGCTACTCAATAAAGTTTCTGCCTCAATTAAACCCGAACTCATATCCAAACAAACTCCGCTGCGCCACAGATAAAAGCCGCCGTTCCAGATAGCTGACTGCATCAATTCCGAGGGTTTTCCCAGCAACACTTCCTGCATTTGTTTTAATAACTCAGAGGTTGATTCCAAGGCCGGATTTGTGCTGCTAAAACCGTAATCTCCGTGGGCTAAAAGCACTCGTTCAAACTCAGCGTCCGGCTTAGCAATGCCGATAATCGCAGTACGATCGCGCGGCAAATCGCAGCTTCCCTCCAATCCCTTGACGGTGGTATAATTTTTGATTCCCCGCAGCTCAAAGGCTTTTTGAAACATACCTTCTGTCGGCGGGTGGACATAACCCGATATAACGTTAACGTCGCCAGCACAGGGACACCACATCAACTCCATTGTCGAAAAAGGTGGCCGTTTACCAATTTCGCGGCGGTAGGGAACTAAAGCGGCGGCTTGAGGAAAATGCTTGGGAAGATAAACAAAACCCAAACCCGTATTGTCAAAAACTTGCTGGACTTTTTCTAAACTCAGTTTTCCCCAATTCACTCCCAAACCGCGCCAAATTTCCATCAGGGGGATGCCTTCCTTGGTTGGCATGGTATCGCCCCCGTGCATGATGGTTGGGACGCCAGATGCGGCTAAAATTAGGGCGGTTATTGGGCTAATTGGAGCCGTGCGCGATCGCCCGTCGTAAGCAACGCCAAACACGGCGACGGTAGAGACGGAAAACCCTTTTTCTCGGTTTGGGGGGGCAAGAAGGGGCCCCAATTGTTCATAAGCATCGAGCATTCCGGCTAATTCTTCCCCAGTGGGCCGTTTAATGCGGTGGGAAATCATAAAAGCTCCGATTTGAGCCGGTGTTGCTTCTCCCAGCAGCATCATCCGCGTGGCTGCTGCTGCTTCGGAGCGAGTTAAGTTGTCTCCTGTGTGTACTCCGCTGCCAATTTTTCGCAGCAATTCTCTAAATGCGTCACTCATAACTTGTGAAGTTAGTAATGGGTAGTTGGTAGTTAGTAATTGGTAGTTAGTAATTGGTAATATTTGAACCGTTTTAAATTTAAAATTCCCAAAATTCAATTCAAAATTATCGAATTATACCAGTTCCCAAAAAGAAGGCAATTGTTGGAAATATCCAAACCATTATTTCATCAGTCATTCCCAATCTAAAATCTAAAATCTAAAATCTAAAATGGTATTAACTCCCTGATTTTTCTAGCTTGATTACATCACATGGCGGCACAAATTCGCGTACCAGATTCCAGAAATGGGCGATCGGCGGAATTTGCATTCGATCGTGAGTTGTCACCAACACCACTTCGCGAGTCCAAGTGGGCTCTGCTGCCAATTGACCGATCGTCGAAACCTTGGAATTTGACCGATCTGGGGCGATCGACCGAATTGCTAAAGTGCGATCGCCCTTGGCGTCCACCAAAGCTGAATGCGGCAGTAAAGCAATCAACTCTCCCTGTCGCACCACACCCCGAAAAGCATCAAGAGTGTTGAGTTCCAAAACAGCATGAAGTTTAGCACCGATGCGTCCAAATTGTTCTTGCACCATCCGCTGCATTCCGTACCCGTCCTTAAACACCACTTGCGGGTAACAAATCAATTCCGGCCAAGGTACTCGATCGTACTGGGCCAGGGGATGACCCGCCGCCATCAACACCTCGATCGGCTCATTGTAGAGCACCTCAACCAACATTTCCGGGGCTTGAGTAAAATAGCGGTTGTTCATCACCACCGCTATGTCCACCAAACCATCTTTGAGGACTTTCAGAGCTCGATCGCTACCGAGGGCAGTCACCCGCAATTGTACGTCTGGATAGTCGCGGCAAAACTTTTGCAGCACAGGTGGCAAATAAGCAGCGCAAACCGAGTGAATCGCAGCCACGCAAAGTTCCGGCTGCTTTCCCGCCCGTAAGTCTCCCAATTCTTCAGCAGCATTTTGCCAAGTCTGACAGATTTTGCGAGCGTGAGGTAGCAGGCATTCCCCTCCCACAGTCAGTTTCGCGTGGGCCGTGCGGTGAAACAGCGACAAACCCACTTCCGCTTCTAATCCCTGCACTTGGCGGCTAATAGTCGATTGGGTAACGCCACACTTCCGGGCCGCTTGCTGAAAGCTACCAGTTTCAGCAACTGAAAGAAATGCTTGAAGCTGCTCTAAGCGCATGGATGTTTAATTCGAGAAGGTTTCAGAAATTTTACTGGAAGATAATCTGTGACATTAACCGATTTAGTAGCAGAATTTAGTAGACTTTGATACAGGTACAGATTAGTTTTGATTCCGGGGCCAGAGGCGGGGATGCTACGCTCCAAGCATCAATCTGCTCCGGCAGGATTTCTGAGCCTCCAAGTAGAGGTCGATTCTCCTATTATGTTGAAGGGATTTCTGAATCGGCAAACTTCTCAAAAAATAGATTCCATAAAGATGAATTTATCGAATATTGCAAGCTTCTAGCTAAACCGTTTCAATGAACGGCACTTTAGTAATCCCTTCCTCAAGTGCGCTCGATTGCTCTGTTTTTTAGTAAGTTGTGAATTCAAAATATAGCATTGAATTTCGTACCTCCTTGGGAATTATAGTATCTGACTCTCCCTAAACCTCTCAATAAATGTACGAATATTGTAGGCAGGTTAAAACCTACTGTGAACTTTGCTCCCCAGACTAAAGTTACTCTTGTTTTAGGTTTTTTTGTGTATAAACTAGAAATTAGCGGGTCAGCAACACAAGTGCAACTAGGATCGATCGCACAGGAAAGCCGAAATGCTGCCATTTATTAAGCATTTATTAAGATTATGTCATTTAACCACAATTTTATTCCCCAAGATGGCTGTTGCCAGTGGCAACCCCAGTTGATGGGACTGCACGCCGTCAGCGATGTGTTAATTGCCTTGGCTTATTATTCAATTCCAGCACTTCTGACATACTATGCCCGGAAGCAGCGAGACGTGCCTTTGAGCAAGGGCTTTCTCCTATTGGGAGCCTGGTTTTTCTGCGGCGGGACAACTCACTTGATGCAAGTTTGGATGCTGGTGCATCCCAGCTACTGGCTGTCAAGTTCGATCGCAGCCTTAACCGCTATCATCTCTTTGTGGGCTGTAGCATCCCTGATACCCTGGGTTCCTCAAGTGTTGGCTTTGGCTGGGGCAGCCTTTTCACCAGGAAATACGGCGCTGGGAACCCAAAAGGTCGATCGACTGCAAGCCGACTCTGCTATTAAAAATTCCCTCCCCTCCCTCACAACCGAACTCCAGCAAATTAACCAGCAATTGCTTGCAGAAATAACGCAGCGCGAGCGAGTCGAGGATCTCCTGCTTGACACTGTAGGCAAGCTGCAAGAAAGCGAAGAACGCTTCCGCGTTTTTCAGGAATTATCTCTAGACGGATTTAACGTATTCCGCAGCATCCGCGACGAATCCACAATTGTGGATTTTGAATGGGAATACGTCAATCCCGCAGCGGCCAAAATGCAACACCGTACTCCTGAAGAATTAATCGGCAAGCGATTGCTGCAAGTGCTGCCGGGCCATAAAGATAACAATTTATTCGACAGTTACGTGCAAGTTGTAGAAACAGGAATTCCCCTCGATACCGAGATTTATTATAACAACGAAGGCATTGTCGCCTGGTTTCGGATTATGACCGTTAAATTGGGAGACGGCATTGCTATTTCTTTTAGCGATATTACTGGGCGAAAGCAAGTAGAAGCATCCCTGCGCGAGGCGCTGCAAAAACTCACTTCTCATTTTGAAAATACGCCCCTAGCGGTTATTGAGTGGGATGAAAACTTTCGTATCAGCGGGTGGTCGCCGGCGGCCGAGAAGATTTTTGGCTGGGAAAAAATAGAACTTTTAGGCAAGCATTTTAGCGAATGGAACTTTATTTCTAAGGGCGATTTGGAAGAGGTTGAATCTGCAATTTATAGTTTAAAAAAACCAGAAGATCGCTGCAATGTAGTTCGCAACAGCAATTATAATAAGTACGGTTCGTTGGTGCACTGCGAGTGGTACAATTCGGCTTTTTACAGCGATTCGGGACAGTTGGTATCGGTGCTGTCTCTGGTTTTGGACGTGACGGAACGCTTTAAATTTCTGGAAGTGCTGCGACAGTCGGAAGAGCGGTTTCGGATTGCGGCAGAAAGTGCCAGTGATTTAATTTACGAATGGGATATCGACACCGGGATCGTGCTGTGGTTCGGTCACGTTGACGAACATTTGGAGTACGAAAAAGGCGGATTTCCGAGGACAAGAGCAGCTTGGAACAGTATCTTGCACCCGATCGACCGCGATCGAGTTTTAGCCGCAGTCGATCGGTATTTGAGTGCGCCAGACAGTTCTGCCGCCCCATTTTTTCAGGAATACCGCGTTCAGTGCCAGGGGGGTGGCTTGCTCCATTGGATCGATCGGGGCAAAGCAGTGCTTGACAAACAAGGTAATCCCTGCAAATGGATCGGCGTGATTAGCGACATCACCGCTCGCAAAGAGGCCGAAGAACAGCGGAATTGGGCATTGGCGCGGGAACAGGCCGCCCGTCGCCACGCCGAAGCCAGCGAACAGTTGTACCGCGTCCTCGCTGAAGCCATCCCGCAAATAGTTTGGACTGCCAGACCCGACGGCTGGCTCGACTACTACAACCAGCGCTGGTTTGAATATACCGGCTTGACGCTGGAGGAAACTCAAGGCTGGGGGTGGCAGCCAGTTTTGCATCCAGATGACGTGGAAAACTGCCTAGAACGCTGGAATACCTCCGTGGAGACGGGGAGGACTTACGAGGTGGAATACCGCTTTAAACGGGCATCTGACGGGGCTTACCGCTGGCATCTGGGCAGGGCATTGCCCGTGCGGGATGCTGAGGGGAAAATTATCAAGTGGTTCGGGACTTGTACGGATATTGACGATCGCCAGCGAGCGACCCAAACAGCCTATTTTCGCGCTCAAGCTTTGGCTGTGCTGTCGTCGGCTTCCCTGGATTACGAGGAGGCGCTGCAAGGTTTGGCAGATTTAACAGTACCGGCGCTGGGGGATTGGTGCTGCGTGCATTTGGTCGAGGCCGACGGCTCGATCCGCTTGCACGCAGTTGCTCATTCAGATCCGAGCAAAGTCGCTCTGCTGTGGCAAATCGATCGGCGTATGCCGCTAGACCCCCAGGGACGGCACGGAGTAGCAAAGGTGCTGCGGACTGGGGAGTCGAAGCTTTACGCCGAAATACCGGAATGGGTGATCGAGGCGGTTGTGCCCGACAGGGAACTGCAGTTGGTGCTGCGAGCCCACTCCCAGGTGCTGTCGGCAATCTGCGTGCCACTGATCGCTCGCGGGCGGACGCTGGGAGCGATTTCGTTGCTGTGCGGGGAGTCGGGCCGCCGCTGCAGGGAGAGCGATTTAGTTTTGCTGGAGGATTTGGCGCGGGATGCGGCGGTGGCGATCGACAATGCGCGGCTTTACCGGGAAGCAGCGGAGGCCAACCGGATTAAAGACCAGTTTTTGGGAACGCTTTCTCACGAATTGCGGACGCCTCTGAACGCGATTTTGGGTTGGGCGCAGATGCTGCGGCAGCGCCAGATGAGTGCCGAAAAAACGGCTGTCGGTTTGGAGACTATTGAGCGAAACGCGCGGTTGCAGACTCAGATGATTGAGGATTTGCTCGACGTTTCCCGGATTGTCAGCGGCAAAGTGTGTTTGAAGCTGTTCCCGGTGGATTTGGCACGGATTGTAGAAACGGCCGTGAAGGCGCTGAGCCTTGAGGCTGAAGCTAGGGGAATTGAATTGGTGAGTTTTTGTGGGGAAGGGGTGATATCGGTGAGGGGCGATGCTACTCGTTTGCAGCAGGTGGTGTCTAATTTGGTCTCGAATGCTATTAAGTTTACGCCGCCGTCGGGTCGCGTGGAAGTAAGGCTCTCGGAGGATGGGGAACCGGGAACAGCGGGTGGCGCCATCTTGTCTGGGCCGTCTCCGGTTCACTCTGTTTCGATCGTTGTCAGAGATACGGGAATTGGCATTAGCAAGGAGTTTTTGCCCTTTGTGTTCGATCGCTTCCGCCAAGCTGACAGCACTTCTACACGCAATTACGGCGGGCTGGGACTGGGATTGGCGATCGTCCGTCATCTCGTGGAACTCCACGGTGGCAGTGTCTGGGCCGAAAGTCCTGGGGAAGGACTCGGCTCGACTTTCGGAGTGCGGCTGCCAATAACAAAAGTCAACAGTTAACTGTTAACTTTTGTTATTGGTTACTGGTTATTCGTTATTTTATTGATGCCAGGACTCTGCTCTTGAGCGTAAGATTCATTGGTAAAATAGTAATGGCTGTGCGGTTCGTTTTTAGGACTTACTCCATTTACCACTAAGCCCAGAACGTGTTGGCTTGATTTCTTCAATAGCTCCTTCGCAAAAGCCACAGTACCAGAATGAAGAACTCCAGGTCGCACAACCAATAAAATCCCATCTGCTTTATTCCCGAGAATCAGAGCATCAGCAGCAACATTCAGAGAAGGAGCATCAATAATCACTGCATCATAAGTAGCCGAAAATTGCTTAATCAATAAAGTGATCCGCTGTGAATCCAAGAGAGCCATTGGATTAGGCGGAATTACCCCGCAAGTGAGCACATCTAAATTATCCATGACTTGGGCGATCGCATCGCCAAACCCAGCTTGTCCAACTATCACATTGCTCAAACCTACTTGATTGGGAAGTTCCCAAATCCGATGTTGAACAGGACAGTGCATATCCGCATCTACCAGCAAAACCTTCCGTCCTAATTGAGCTATAGCTACAGCCAAATTAGCGGATACAGTAGACTTGCCTTCTTGCGGTAGCGAACTACTGACAACAATCACTTTCAGCTCTTTATCAGAACTCAGGAACCTCAGATTTGCCTGAAGCATTCGGTAAGCAGCACTGCTCGCAGTATGAGGAGTATCTCTAACAACAATCTGTCGGGGAGATTGTTCTAAATCCTGCGAAGCAGACTTAAGTCGCCAGGAATTGCGCCGAGGATTTTTTTCAGACTTTCTATGCAAAGGAATCACCCCCAACAAAGTAAACCCAAATAATTCCCTCGCCTCTTCAATAGTTTTGACAGACTTATCTTGAGATTCTAAAAGCAGCGCCGCAGCTATAGCCAGCAGAGTTCCCAACAAGCCGCCAGATACCAGCAATAAAGACTTGCGAGAACGCACTGGTTCTTCAGGAACACTCGGCTTTTGGATAATCCGAGCATTCCCGACTTGCTGATTTTCTGTAATCCGAATTTCCTGGAGTTTTTTTTGCAATTCCTGATAATCAGCTTCGGCTTCTTGGAGTTTTCTTTCTAGTTCCCGCTTTTCCTTCTCTAGCTTCGGCAAAACTTTTACCCGCTGCTTGTAAGCAGCTAGAGCATTTGAGAGAATAGTAACTCGCTCAGCCAAACCCTGGCGTTCTACATCTACCTTGATAAATTCTTCGATCAGTTTTGGTTTCACATCTCCTATCTGTAAACTTTGATTTTGCAACGGCTGTTGCCCGCCTAAAACTTGTTGTATTTGTTGGTCTAGTAAAGCTTTCATCGTAGCTTTCTTAGTTTCTAACCTAGTGATTATAGGCGAATTGTCCTGGTAGCGATTTTGCTCAATTGCTAACTGCCGCTCTATTTGTTTGTACTCTTTCAGAGCTTCCTGCACCGTGCTAGATTGGCTGAGAGTGCTGGCGGTCAAGGCTTGCTGGGGATTCATTTGTAATTCGTCTTCAAATGCTTTAGACTGAGCACGGGCCTTGAGCAAATCAGACTTAGCTTGGTCGATTTGACTTTCTAGTCCTGCCATAACTGCCACGGCTGATTTAGCTTCTTCTTCAAGATTTACGACTTTATTCTCTTCTTTAAATTTGCTCAATTCTGTCGCTGCTTTTCGCATAGCTTTGTCTGAATTAGGCAGTTTTTTTTCAATAAACTGTCGAACAGAAACAGCTTCTAGGCGATTCACTTTTTGATTGTTATCTATATAAAAATTCATCATGGTTTTTACGACATCGGCTGCTATTTTTGGGTTTTGGTGTTTGTATGAAACCGTTAGGATATCAGCTCCCCGAATAGTAGCTACTGTCAGCTTTTTTAAAAAATCTTGTGTTTTTAGTTGATTATTTTTTTCGTCTTTGATCTGGAGTCTCTTGATAGTTTTTTCGATATTTTCGACAGAACGAATCAGTTCTATTTCGGTAGTCAGAGGGTTACTTTGCTCCGCCGCCGGAGTCAACTGTCCGATTTCTTTTCCCAATTCTGTTAAAGCAGAGCCAGCAGTTGTTTTCTTAAATAACAGCTTTCCTTCTGCTTCATAAACTGCTTTTTCCTTCAGCGTGGCGTAGGTGGTGAGTGCCACAACCGAGGCAAATACAGCTAAGGCTGGCAGCCACCGGCGCTTGAGAATCTGCCAGTATTCCGGAAATCCGATACCACTTTCAGTTGATTCCATCTGTTACTCCAGAAAAATGATTTTTTGTAAACTCTAACACCCTAGGGCGTGTTTTTAAACTATAACCACAACAGACAAAGGCGAGCGTAATCATGGCTGTATAATTTCCAGCCAATTTCTCATATCGGGTAGCAATAGCTGGCAAAAGTATAGTCATTTATAGACATGGGAGGCTTCAAGCCCCTCCCCTTTCACTTTTACTTTGAACGGATTAACCCGCATTGGCCCAACTACGCAGCTCCCTATCAAGAAAGCTGAACGCATTTGGGATTGCTTTTCTGAGA
>NZ_JAUBOZ010000121.1:0-6446 GCF_036700475.1 Microcoleus sp. T2B6
CATTAGTCATTAGTCATTAGTCATTAGTCATTAGTCATTAGTCATTAGTCATTAGTCATTAGTCATTAGTCATTGGTTTGCTAACAGTTAACCGTTAACAGTCAACAGTCAACAGTCAACAGTCAACAGTTAATACATCAAGCAGGAGCTGGAATGCCCTGTAAATCGCCATCAACATCAGGAGTTCGATCGCCCCAATTCCACCCCCTCGCCACCTTGGCCTGTTCCAAATCTTCCCCCGGCAAAGGTTTCACGCCCTGCGTCACCTGATTCGTCCACCAGTGTTCGTGAGTTTGCACCGCCGCGAATCCAGCCGCCCCCGCCCAAGCATCGAGGCTGCCATCGGCGTAAGACTTAATATAAGGCTCTTCAAAGATATCAGTCAGCCACTCTGTCTGCCGCAAAGTTTTTTGGTTTCCGTCCAAAATTGCCACTTGTCCCCCAACCTTCAGCAGTCGGAAGCTTTCTCGCAAAATTGCCCGCGATACAGCAGGTGGCGTCTCGTGAAACAGCAAGGAAGCTGCGACTAAATCGAAGCTGGCATCGGGAAAAGCCACGCTTTCGGCATTTCCGTGCAACCACTGGATATTTAAGCCGGCTTTTTGCGCTTTCATGTCGGCAACTACCAGCATATAAGGCGACAAGTCCAGCCCGACAACTTCCGCTTCGGGAAAGGCTTGCTTGAGCATGAGCGTTGTCGAACCGGTGCCGCATCCCAAATCGATGATTCGGCGCGGTTTCACCCGCACAGCGTCAATTAAGCCTTGCCTGACGACTGTTTCGTGGGGAGGCAAAACATATTGCGTGATGGGATCGTAGGAAACGGCGGCACTGGGGTTGAGGTAGCCGCGTTTAATGCCGTGAAAGTTTTGGCTGGTGTAATATTCGGGATAAACTAAATCGGGTTGTCGGTAGCGATCGCCCGCTGTTTCCCAGTCGATACCTTCGTAGAGTCGTTTCAGTGCTTGTTCGTCGATCGCCAGTCGCATCAGGGGCGACAAAAAGCGCTCGAAAATTGTATCCTTGCCAACAGCCATAAAACACCTTTAACAAAAACTCTTCTAATTTTAGCCAACGGCCGTCAACTTAGCATTAATTAAAACTGTTGAGCCGCTCTTCTCTCTTCCTTCTCTCCCTTACCTCCGTTACAACGTTACAAAATCCGTGGACTTCCTTTCCACTTCCTTCTTATACCCTTTTCAAAAATAATGCAACTATAGACAATCTCCCAACTCTTATTTCATCAGTCATTCCCAAATTTAAAATCTAAAATTTAAAATTTAAAATCTAAAATCTAAAATCTACAATGGTATTACTTTCCGTTACTAATAGGAATTTTTACCAAAAACTCCGTGCCCCCGCCCGGAGGTTTAGAAATTGTGATGTTGCCGCCGTGTCCATCAACTACAATTTTGTAGCTAATTGCTAACCCCAAACCCGTACCTTTGCCCACCTCTTTAGTAGTAAAAAATGGGTTAAAAATTTGGTCTTTAACGCTGTCGGGAATGCCGGGGCCGTTGTCGGCGATCGCCACTTTCAGAAATTTAGCGCCATGTTCGCGAACTACTCCCGTGGAAATAGTAATAATTTTATCCAGGCGATCGATCTCGTTCAAGGCATCGATCGCATTACTCAGCAAGTTCATAAACACCTGATTGAGCTGAGAGGGATAGCACTCGACTGAAGGCACTTTTCCGTATTTCTTGACTATATAAATTCTATTCTTAATGCGGTTAGAGAGCAGCAGCAAGGTATTTTCTATACCTTCGTGAATGTCCGCTAGCTTTTTGTCAGATTCATCCAGGCGAGAAAAGTTTCGCAAAGAAAGAACTATGCTGCGAATGCGTTCGCTTCCTATTTTCATAGAATTCAATATATGCGGCAAATCCTCCTCGATAAATTCTAACTCTATTTCTTCGGTAAAATCTACGATTTCCTGGGGAACCTCTGGGAAGGCTTCTTTGTATAAACTCACCAACTCTAATAAATCTTTAGTATATTTGCTGGTGTGAGGCAAATTAGCCGAAATGAAGTTAACGGGGTTGTTGATTTCGTGCGCTATCCCAGCCACCATTTGACCGAGGGATGACATTTTTTCGCTCTGCACTAAATGAGTTTGAGTTTTTTTCAGTTCATTTAAGGCACTATTAAGCAGTTTTACTTGGTCTTGGGTTTGACTGTAAAGGTGAGCTTGAGTAATTGCGATCGCCAATTGGTCTGCTACAGCTTTTAACAGTTGGATTTCCTCCCTGCTCCAAAGCCAATGAGTAGCGTGGCTGCAAATTAAATAACCCTGCGGCTGGTTCTGAGTCTGGACAGGTACGGCTAAATAGCTATTAGCTTTAAGTTCCGGCGGTTGAGTTACACCCTTCGCCCAAGTGTCGCTCGAAAGAATAATTGGTTCGCCTTGACCACTCCGTACTAACACATTTTCGAGAAAGTAAGACTCAAACTTTATGGCTTGTGTCGGAGAATCAGATGGGCAACATTCCCACAGGATTTGTAACCTGTTTTCTTGCGGTTTGTACCAACCAAAAGCCGCCCGTTCTAGGTGCAGCAAACTTACTATTTCTTCGACTGTACTTTGCACAATTTTGTCTAATTCCAGGGAAGCGCGAATGCGTCCAGCAATCCGGTTGAGCATGGCTTCTCGCTCCGCTTGAGCGCGATTGTTTTCGGAGGAGTAAATTAGCCAAATGGCTGCTAGCATTGCCGGGATGAGCAGTCCGGCGACTACGGATGTCAGCAAATTTAATGCTTGCAGTTGGGATTCAATATTTTCGCGGGGAATTACTAAAGCCATCGACCAGTTAACTTCCTTGAGGGGAGCATAGGCCACATACACCCATTTGTTATCTATTTTTACCAGTTCGATGTTCGTCTGCCGGTCGATCATCTGTCGCGCAATTGTGGAGAGTGCGGGGTCTTTTGACTGTAAAAAGCTTGGGGTCGGCAGGTCGATATTTCCGATTAAGTTATTGTTGGGATGAACAATTGGCACTCCTTGTGAATTGAGCGCAAAAGCATAACTGTCAGAACCGTACAGCAAGCTGTTAGCGACAGATGTTACTCGGTCTAATTTAATGCTGCCCGATAGGACTCCAATTACTTGATTTGGAGCGGGGGGCAAAGCCCAAATAGGAGCTGAAATGATGATCGTAGAAACTTTTGTACTGCGGCCGATCAGCGGGTCGGAAACGTTGAGCTGTCCGGCCATTGCTTTTTGAAAGTGTTGGCGGTCTTTGCTGTTCGCGCGGTTGCCTAAAGTGTTGATAAATGAGCCGTCGGGTTGAGTTAATGACAGGATGAAATACTCTTTTAATCTGTATATTTCTCCTTGCAACCGGGGCTCGACTAATTGCCAATTGAGAGTGCCCACCGTAGGATCGTAAGCAATGGTTTCTATTTCTGCTTTGCGGCTGCTGAGCCAGCGGTCGATTTCATCGGTGCCTTTTTCTAGTTTTAATAGTGCTATTTGCTTTAAATTGTCAAGGATTAGCCCGCGCACAAAAAAATAGCTGATGCAAGCAGTTGTGCTAATCGTTAAAGCCGTGGTGGCCAGAATTAGCAGGGTCAGCAAATGGCGGCGCTGCCGTCTGTGTTGCCAAAGACTGTGCGCTTGCTGCCACTGCGATTGAGCAGAATTGCTGATGTTTGCCCAAAATTGGCGCAGCTTTTTTGCTTGGTGTGGCCGCGGCGCAGACACTGATCCGGCTTGATTTGCTGGGTTTTGCATCATCAAATGTTCTCTCCGAATCAAATTCATCAAACGGTATTGGTCATGCGGCAGAATTAATATCAGTCAAGTCGTGAGACGAGTTTCAGAAAATAATGCAACTGTAGGCCGGTGATCCCAACCCTGCTAGGCATCAGTCATTCGCAATCTCAAATCTCAAATCTCAAATTTAAAATGGTATGACTTGCATTCCTGGCTGCAAAAAATTCTTATTCCGATCGCACCCTTGCCTTCTATTTTGGCATCAGCTTTATATTTTGACCTTCGGTTTACCTAATTGAGGTAACTGCTTTACGATATCTTTAATCTCTATCTCGTTTGTATAACAAAATAATTATAAATAACACAGAGAAAACACGGACTTTTTTAAATTAGCAATGTATTATAATGTATGGGCAAAACCCTCTTGACAAATTTACAAATTTGCGCTGTGGTGTCAAGGGGAAATTTTTTCGTCTAAAGCTTTTTTAGCCAAGCGGGTTGCATAAACGGTGAGGGCGATCGTTGCTAGCAAACCAATCCCGTAGAGAGCCCACTCAGCAGCAGTGCGCGATCGCCCTTGCGATCCGAGTGCAGCCAAACTCCCGGCCAGGGAACCGATATAAACATACATGACAGTTCCGGGAATCATGCCGATCCAAGATGCGAAAAAATAGTCTTTTAGAGATACTTGCGTGACTCCAAAAGCATAGTTAAGCAAATTAAACGGAAAAATTGGAGAAAGCCGCGTCAGCAGTACAATTTTCCATCCTTCAGAGGCAACTGCGGAGTCGATCGCCTTAAATTTTTGATTGCCCTCTATCTGTTTGGAAACCCAGTCGCGAGTTAAATACCGCCCTACCAAAAAAGCGCCAGTTGCGCCTAAAACCGAGCCGATGGAAACACAAACCGAACCGCCAACGACTCCGAACAAAACGCCAGAACCGAGAGTCAGCAAAGAACCGGGGATAAATAGAACCGTTGCGACAATGTAAATTAAAATAAAAGCTGCCGGGCCCCACGGGCCGAGACTAGCGATCGACTCCAGCGCATTTTTCAGAATTCCTTGAAAGTTAAAAAACCTGGTCGCTGCAATTAAAGCCACAGCTAAACCAATCCCTAAAATCAGCTTCCACCTATTTGATGGCGGCGGATTTTCATCGGGCGATCGCGAATCATTCATTGCTTAAACTCCCCATTCATTCATTGCATATACCGTCGTTTCCAGGGTAGGGACACGGCACTGCCCATTAGTGTCAACTTAAGCTGTTAGCCCGCCAAGTCCATCCGCCCACCCGCCAGTCCGCCAGGGGTTGAAACCCCTGTCTAATAGCGAAAGTCCTCTCAAGAGGACTAATAACTTCTTCAGTCCTCTTTTAGAGGACTTTAGCTTTGAGGCAGGGGTTTAAACCCCTGCCGGACTATGGGTTCTACCTTAACTTGACACCTATGGGATCTTGGAGTGTCCCTACTGTATTGCTCAAATCAAAGTACCGCCACAGCTAGAACCGCTACCCGCCGTACATCCATAACAATAAGCAGCCGTTTGCACCTCTTGAATCACCTCTAAACTGCCAGATTTGAGCAATTTAGCAGTATTTATCTTTTCCCCGCTGCCAGTTTTCGCCGGCAGATTTTCCATTTGGTTAAAATCGCAGTCGTAGACATTGCCCAAATAGTCGATCGACAATTCGTTACGGCACATTAAATGTTCCAGAGTACCGGGATTAAAATTATCCTCCAAAAACCCCAGATAAGGCTTGTGAAGTTTCTTATGTTCCAAATGAAACTTAGTTCGTCCCACCGGCAAATTAGTAATCGCGAACAATTGATTAAAACAAATCCCAAAATGTTCGGCTAAATAAACCTTGTAATCTTGCTCTAACTTGCCTTGTTCCGGTGTTAGCGAAAACTTGTCTGTTGCCGGCACTTGTGGATTGTACACCAAATCCAGAGTTAAATTGGGGTTTTTCCCGTATCCCAACTGATTTAGCTTTTGTAGCGCCCGAATCGAACTGTCAAAAACACCGTTGCCGCGCATTTTGTCCACATTGTCAGCTTGGTAGCAGGGAAGCGACGCCACAATTCTGAGTTGGTGCTGCGCGCAATAGTCAGGAATATCTTCAAAACCTTTTTCAAAGTAAATCGTCAAATTAGAACGAACAATTACCTCTTTACCTGCCGCCCTGGCAGCTTCCGCTAGCGGTTTAAAACCGTAAAGCATTTCGGGAGCACCGCCGGTGAGGTCAACAGTTTGAATTTGAGGAAAGCGGCGAATGATTTCAATTAATTGGTCGCAAATTTCCGGGGAAAGTTCTTCTGTTCGTGTCGGGCTAGCTTCTACGTGGCAGTGAGTGCAAGCCAGGTTGCAGCGTTTGCCGAGATTAATTTGTAAAACTGTAATCGGCTTTTTAGTTAAAGCTGAGTTAATTTTGTTTTTGAAAGGCGTGACTGCTGTCTGAATCATGTGCTAACCTTTTGGTCTGTGCTCGCAACGAATGTAGAGGCGTTCCGGCGGAACGCCTCTCATAATTTAGCACTAATTCTTTGGATGCGACCGATCCAAATTTTAACAGGTCGCTACAAAGTTAATTGAAACTCACATCTTGCACTCTTTTTAATAACAGGCTTTCCGGCCTGTTCCACAGGAGAGAAATTTTGTTGTGGAACAGGCCGAAAAGCCTGTTCAGAAAAGGCTTATTGACAATACTACAACTCAGTTAAAGCTGAC